>JAJRYW010000011.1 GCA_024275555.1 Calditrichota bacterium
TAAAAGCCGGTGACCGGCTGGTTGAATCCGACCTGGCAGACCGTATCGGGACTTCGCGTACACCGGTGCGTGAAGCGCTGCACACCTTGGAGCGTGAGGGCTTGGTTGAGTCGCAGCACCGCGTGGGATATGCAGTACGACCTATCAGCGAACTGGAAGTTTCGGAGTTGTGCGAAATAAGGCTTTCACTGGAGAGCCTGGCACTGCGCTGGGCGTTGAACAAAGATCCGGCGGAATTGGCCGATCTTTTGAGGAAGAATTTGTCGCGCTGTGAGCAGATGTTGGCTGAGGGAAACCTGAAATCATTTGTGGAATTGGATGCGCAATTTCACGATTTAATTTCCAGGATTGCCGACAGCAGCAGGCTTAAGGAGATGACCAACAGCATTCGACGCTACATGCTGCGCTACCGTATACAGAGCATCTACTCGGAAGACAATGTAAAACGGGCCATTGACGGGCACCGTGCGGTCATCGAGGCCCTTGAGAACGGCGATAAAAAGGCCGCTCAAAGAGCGTTGCGCGCCCACATCAAACAGTCCAAGAAAGATATCCTGTATTTTGGTTTTAGAGATAAAAGCCCCGGAAACTGAACACTTTTTGTAATTTCGATTTAATAGAAAGGGAATTTCTCCCAGAACTCCTGATCCGATTTCTTCCAATCATTCCCGAATCTTTTTTCCAAAAAAAATATTGACAAGGGCCGGCAAAGGTCGTATTTTATTTTGAGCATATACTCATAAACAGAGAGTCCTGGCCCGGAGGACCCGGGTTTCGATGTTAGAATAAAGTGTCAATATTTAACCAGGTGCAATTATGAAAATAGTGTTTCAAATAAATGTCACACCGCCTTAATGTGGAGCAATTTTCATGAAAGAATTAATCGTAATCAGCGGAAAAGGCGGAACCGGTAAGACCAGTATCCTGTCTGCCTTTTCCTCACTGGCCCAAAACAAAGTTCTTTGCGATGCCGATGTGGATGCGGCAGATTTGCATTTGATAATGAATCCCAGTGTGATTCAACGAACCGATTTTCAGTCGGGTAACACGACCGTGATTGATAAGGACCGGTGTACCGAGTGCAATCTGTGCCGGGAGTTGTGCCGTTGGGAGGCCATCAGTGCCGATTATGAAGTAAATTCAATCGACTGTGAAGGCTGCGGAGTTTGTGTCAATTTTTGTCCTGAAAACGCCATTGATTTTCCGCTAAGTACTTGCGGGGAGTGGTTTATCTCGGATACTCGCTTCGGGCCCATGGTGCATGCCCGGCTTGGTATTGCCGAGGAAAATTCCGGCAAACTGGTCACCCTGGTGCGTCAGGAGGCTCGGAAACTTGGTGAAGCAAAAAATCTCGATTTGATCCTTACCGACGGTCCCCCGGGTGTGGGTTGCCCGGTGATTGCATCCATCGGCGGTGCCGATGCGGTGCTTATCGTCACCGAACCCACGGTTTCCGGTCAACACGACATGGAGCGTGTAGTGCAGCTGGCAGACCATTTTAAGGTCCCGACCCTGATCTGTGTCAATAAGTTTGATCTTAATTTAGAGTTGACGCGAGACATCGAGAACTATGCCGGCAAACAGGGTATTCCCTGTCTCGGCCGTATCCCTTTTGATCCGATTTTCACCAAAGCCATGCTTCAGGCCCAAACCGTATTGGAATACAACACCCAATCAGAAGCAGGCCGGGAAATCACAAAAATCTGGCAAAGGTTGTCTGATAATCTTGAGTAATATTCATAATTTTTAACTAATTCTAATTAACTGGAGGAAAATCACCATGAAATTTGCAATCCCTTTAGCGGAAGGAAAACTCACGGCTCACTTTGGGCATTGTCAGGAATTTGCACTGGTCGAAGTTGAAGACAATGAGGTCAAAAAGACGGAGACCCTCGTCCCACCACCCCATGAACCGGGTGTGCTGCCAAAATGGCTTCACGATTTGGGCACCAATGTAATTATTGCCGGCGGAATGGGGGCCAGAGCCCTGGATCTTTTTGCCGAAAACGACATAAAGGTGGTTGTCGGCGCTTCGGCGCTGGCACCTGAAGAACTGGTAAAACAGTATCTGGACAATACACTGCAAGCCGGCGGAAACGTCTGCGATCATTGATAATAAGCTGTCGGCATTGAGATCCGAGCCTTCGGGTGAGACGCCTATGCTCACTACGCCCATAGTTGCATAAACAACAAGGGCACGCTTTCCTTAAAACTGGCCGTTTTTCAGGCCGGCGGCGTTGACTTGGCTCTCCGAGGCGGAGGCCCAAAGAACCAGGTTTTGGATACTGAATAAAATTAAGGGGCAGTCCAATTACCGCCCCTTAATTCATTGAGTATCATGCAGCCTCCCTGCATTACAGCTCAATTAAGATGATTCGGCCGGTTTCCTTTCCAATTCCTCAATTCGTTTGTTGATCGCATCCAATGATGTTTTCAAGTACCCGGCGTCAGCCTTTAGCCTGTTCATTTCATCCGATGTACCTGTTGAATAGGCAGAGACAGCCGCGGGCGGAGACCCTCTGTAACCGCTTACGAAACCGCGTCCGCGACCCGGGCCGTATCCGCCTCTAAAACCACGTCTTAGCCCTGGGCCTTTCCCAGAACCGGAGTCCCGGGTGAACCTGGCATTGTACCCTGCATTTGCCGGATTACAAAGACCCCGGGCGCCACCGGTCATGGATCCGGTACTCATCGGCCCTGTTCGATCGAATCCTGGCATAGTATCACCTCCTCAATTGTCGTTGACTAATCGAATGGTTGATTGGTTACTACCGACTGCCGCGGCCTTTTCCGCTACCTTGACCGCCACCCCGGCCTTTTCCCCGGCCGGCACCTCTGCCCTGACCCTGGCCTGTTCCCACTCCGCCTTGACCCTGTGGAGCACGGCTTCCGCCATTAGGGTTGCATCTTCCCTGGCCTCTTCCTGTCTTGGGTCCCCGGCCCTGGGGGCCTGTTCTATCTCCTTGCGGCATATTGCTCACCTCCTTTAGCTATCGTTAATTAGTTGAATGGTTGATTTGTTAAGACTGCTTACCCTGGTCATAGCCTGCACCTCTGCCTTCGCTCTGACCCCTGCCGCCTCTTCGGCGCCGACGCCTGCCCATGCCGCGAAATTCATATGCACCGCCCTCGATTTTAAGGGTTTTCCCGGTAATTACGGCTTCTGCCAGGATGCTGCGGGCATTGGCAAGAATGCGGCCGTAGGTATGCCGTGATACTTTCATCAGATTTGCGGCTGTTTCCTGGTCCAGGTGTTCAAAATCGCTCAGCCGAATGGATTCCAGTTCTTCCACGGACATAAAAATCTCTCCGATAACGGTCACCCCGGTGGGAACAAAAGCAGCGATGGCCGGATAGGCGGATACAAATCTCGTTTTTTTAGGTCTGGGCATTAAATATCATCTCCTATTATGCTCTTATGA
>JAJRYW010000187.1 GCA_024275555.1 Calditrichota bacterium
AAAATTGTTTTAACAAAATTACGTTTTAATGAAGAAAAACAACAACGGGATGTCACTCATGCTCTTCTGTCGCGGCTTACCGACATCAAACACAACGACAGTAATATACCGGCAACTTTCCACTTAGCACAAAATTTTCCCAATCCTTTCAATCCTTCCACAAAGATTCGCTATGGAATTCCTAAAGATATACACGTTTCTCTGCAAGTCTATGATATCAATGGGAGGAAAGTTGCTACGTTAATCGATGCTCAACAACGGGCAGGGTGGCATATAGCGGAATGGCGCGGCGTCAATGATGATGGCAATAAAGTAAGCACCGGTATTTATTTGGTGCGGATGACGGCAGGAAGCTTTACCTTTGTAAAAAAGATGATTTTGCTCAAGTAAAGTCACCTAACGATTGCGTTGAGCCGAATTTGCCAAAAAACGGTAAATCGGCTCATGCAGACCTTTATATAGCCGATAAGTGTGAAGCTATAAAGGAAGGATTTTGTAATGAAACGAGTAATCTGTTTCGTTGGTCTTATATGTTTAATCGGTTTTTACTCATGTCAAAAGGATATTACCCAACCCGATGAACAATTTCTTAAACTCCATTTTCGTTATGGTTTTGGCAATGAACTCAATACGTTTGAGCAGACCTACACAAAAGATTTGGTGTTAGACGGTTCTATTACAGTGAACTTTTGGTTGACTACCGAAGAACAACAACGAATAATTGAAAAAATGGAAGAAATTGATTTTGTAATTTTACCCGATACTATTTCAACTATTTCTCAAGAAGATAGTTTAGGGGGCACAATTGAACCGAACCCCGGGCGCCAATTTATTTTAGCTGACTATAACAATAACCGTAAAGAAGTAAGTTGGTTTCTGCCTTTACCGGAGAATAATTACGCTTCCGAATTGATTCTTGAATTAGAAGAACTAATCATAAATATTATTCATTCTAAACCTGAATATCAAAAGCTACCGGAACCCCGGGGAGGTCGTATATAACCATGAACTGATTTGAACTTTTTAAAAATTGTTTAGAACTCAGAGGGTTGTCTCCTAACTTGTTACTTCACCACAAGTTAACAATGAAAGGAGAACAACCCAATGAGTATTCCAGTGCAATTAACAGCTTCACAATTTCAAAAATATGTTGAACCATATATATCGAAAGCCAAGCGTGGCTTTGTTAGCAAAATTCCATTATATATGATTTTTAATTATGTCCTATATGTCTTATACACCGGCTGTCAATGGAAAATGTTACCTATTGAAAAGAAACAAGATAAGCCTGATGAAAACGAAATTTCCTACCAAGCTGTCTACTATCATTTTCGTAAATGGAGTAAAGATGATAGTTTGAAAAACGTATTTTGTCATAGTGTCATTGCCATTAAAACAGCATTGAATTTATCTGAACTCAATTTTGACGGCACTCATATTATTGCCAAAAAGGGCGGAGAATCTGTAAAATACCAAGGTCGTAAAAAGGCTAAGACGACTAACATTCTGCCAGTAACAGATAAAGACGGAAACATTCTGGGTACGACAGAATTGGTTAGTGGAAATCATCATGATAGCTACAACCTCAAAGATAATTTGTCTACACTTTTTAAAGACATCAAGAAGTTGGGCATTAACATAAAAGGCGCTTTCTTTAATGCTGATGCCGCATTTGACACAAAAGATGCTCGTCGTGTATGTTTTAACCATGGTTTGATTCCTAATATTGATGAAAACAAACGCAATCGTCAAAAAAACAAGGTGGGGCGAAAACGATTGTTTAACAAAGAAATTTATAACAACCGCTTTTCAATTGAAAGAACCTTTGCTTGGGTTGACAAATTTAAGCGGTTATTGATACGTTTTGAACGGTTGAATGAGACAGCTTTGGGATTTCATCTCATCGCTTTTGCTATGGTTAATTTGAGAAACCTCATTGGATAAAAGTTTAAATCAGTTCCATATTAAAATTCTCAGGCGATAATCAAATTATCATATCAGTTTCAAATAAAGAACTTAACCCTGATACACTCACAACCGGATCGTATGCGTCAAAATTTGGATTACTTCTTTTGCGAAAACACAGTTTACAAAATTCGGGAGAAAGAATATGCTTTCTCAAAAATCTTATCTGATAACTTTGATTTGCTGCTTTTCAGCGATGATACTTTTTACTCAATGTGTTACTGATAAAACTCCATTGGGAAATATTGATCAAATCGATCCTGCAATAACGGGTGATTGGTATCATATAAGAACTCATTCAGCTAAAGGGTCTCCTTCCGAATCATTTCATGGTATTCGAATCATCGAAGATGGCAGTATAGAACTGTTGACAGTAGAAACAGCTACAGGTAAACTGGTCTTATCAAACTCACCATCTCCCGGAAAATTCAAAAGTGCATATAATGGGAATTTTACACTGGAAGTTTATAATATGGGATTTTATCAGCTTGGAGGAACCTATAATTCTACCTTTGAAGTGACCGGTTCCAATTTGTACTTTAAAGATGGCAATGAAATACCAATACTTGCTTCAAATTATATCAAATCAGAAATTGGAAATGTGATTACCCAGCCGGTTCAATCCGACTTTGAAATGATGAGTGGAGACACAGTAATATATAACTCTCCCACAGGTGCGATTCCCTCAGCTTATGCCAGCTACTTGACGTTGACAAATAACCAGGTACAACTTCACATATACGCCCGAAGTGGTCCCCATCGTTTAAGGATCAGTTTGAATGACTTTACCGGAATCGGAACGTATGTGCTTGGTACTGCAACCAACAATGATGCTGAATATGGAATATGGTCAGGAGATGCGGGCATAGTATACCCAATAAACCAGCCCAATGCAGGAAATGTTGCCATTGAAAATTTTGATATCGACAATCAAGTATGCACGGGCATATTTAGTTTTGAGGTTGGATACAGAGAAATTATTCCTATTAGCGGTAATTTTAATATCCCGGTTTATGAATGATCAAAGCAAGTTCCGCCAACGGCCGTTTATGTCGAAGGGGCTCCTTTGGAGAAAAGCTAAAATAGCAAATTGGCAGCAGTAACTTAAGAGGTGGTGCAAGACAACTGAATGCACTCATTGCAAGAAACGCAACCGACGCGTTTTTAAATTGTATTGGGTTGGCGGTTTGTTGCCGTCTGGTTTGGTTCCCGAGAGGTATGGCAAGACTTCCGATGTATTTGATGCGAAAAGCTGAGATGTTTGTTAAAGACGACGGTAAAAGAAAAGTTTGCCTTGTTTACATTCTCTTGTAAATAATACCCTCCGCATATAAATTTAGTGTTAATCTCGAAAATTTTAACCAAGGATCAAAGCCATGCCCATATCCGTACCCAAACAACCGAGTTTTAATCAACTCCTTTTCAGTTCCTCGCGCCTGGAACCGTATTTCGAGACTGACATTGCAAAGCAGGCTGAGGAGCTTGCCCTGCGAAGGGATATGATCACTCTGCTTACCTTTGTACGAGACAAAAAGGTTGTCGGAACTCAAAGTTGTGGCTATATGCCCCTAAAAATGATCCGGGAACTGACGGCAAATTTTGTGAATCCCCCGGTTCTGGACGCCAAAATCGGGGATCGAGTCTACAAACTTCGCACCGAAGAAGATGTCTGGCAATTATATTTTCTTCATATTCTTGGGGAGGTTGGCGTTTTATTGAAAACCCCCAGGGCTAAGCAATGGCGACTGACTGCTACTGGAAAGAAGTTTTTACAAACACCTACCCTGATCCAGTTATGGTATCTCTTGATGATCTGGCAGCACAGGGTAAACTGGCTTGTGGCATATCCTATTCAAGGCATGGGAGAAAGTTTACCGCCTTATCTGAATATATATACGCTTGATAGTTTGATTAGAACTCCGGTGAATCAGCGGATTAACTTTGTGGAGTTTGCTGACAAATTAATTGAAAAAGCAGGACTTACCTGGACGTCTCAGGATACGACATGCCATGCCATGCTTCTTCAAGATTCAATAGAAAGAATGGTAATCGATATTTTAACTTCCTTCGGCATGGTAGAGCCGGAATACCAGGAAAAACCGTTGGGTAAAGGATATGTGACTGAACTTGTCGCCTTTAAAATAAATGATTTGGGGAGAGTTCTGCTAGAAGCCATGATAGCTGCTCAAGTTGAACGGATGTAACAAGAATTTTTGGCGCTGTATTGATTCATCAAATCCGCCGCCAACAAAAATTGCCAAATTGTCTGTTGATTTTCAGCAAATGTTTTTTTATACTCCAAACCAATCACAACGGAAGAAATAAACACATGATTTGTCAGATCACTACAATCCGCTTTTCCTATTTTTATTTTTACTTTTTTGCTCCCAACTATCGGGGCATTAGGAGGTGTGTAGCCGCCTGACGCGATCATATCATTGCCGATCACTCTTTTAAAAGCCCCGACAAAGTTCGGGGCTTTTTTTTTGCTATTTATCGCTATTTATCGAATGGAGCAACAATGAAAGAACTTCAAACGATTGCTATTCAAGGGGAGCAAGCCTCTTTTCACCACATTGCCGCTCGTCAATACTATCACCGGGGTATCGAAGTAGCAGAATGCCGCACTTTTCGGCAGGTCTGTGAAATGGTGCGGGAGGGCCGGGCTGCTTCCGGGATGATGGCTATCGAGAACTCGTTGGCGGGCAGCATTCTTCCCAACTACAATTTGCTGGAATCACAATCGCTCTATATCCGCGGGGAGGTTTATGTCTGTATCCAGCAATGCCTGATGGCGCTGCCCGGCCAGTCGCTTAACGATATGGGGGCCATCCGCTCCCATCCCATGGCCATCCACCAGTGCAGCGAGTTCCTGGAGCAGCACCCCTACATGCGGGCTATCGAAACGTTTGATACGGCCGGAAGCGCCCGGGAAATTCGCCAGCAGGAGCTTTTGGGAGTCGCGGCGATTGCCAGCGAGGAGGCCGCTCGTCTCTATCAGCTAACCATCCTGGCCAGGAACATCGAAAATCAGCGTCAAAACTACACCCGTTTTCTGATTATCAGCACCCAGCCGCCGGCGTTTTCGGATGACGCCAACAAAGCCTCGTTAAGTTTCCGCATTGGCCATCGCCCCGGGGCGCTGGTGGAGGTGCTGGAGGTGTTTCGCCGTTGCCGGATCAATCTTACCTTAATTCAATCCGTGCCCATCCCCGGCCGTCCTTCCGAATACGCCTTCCATGTGGATATTACCTGGCAGAGAGGGCAGGCCATCGAAAAGGCGCTGGAGCAGGTGGAAGCGGTATCGAACGGGCGCCGCATATTGGGAATCTATCGAGCAGGAGAATTGCCTTATGATCATTCCGGCAGCGAATCGCTTAAGTGATCTCCGGGAGTACTATTTTTCGCAGAAGATGAGGGAAGTCCGGGAACTGCAACGGCGCGGGGTCGATGTGATCAACCTGGGGATTGGCAGTCCCGATCTGCCGCCGCCGCAACGGGTGAGCGAGGCGCTCCGGGAAAGCTCAACCGCCCCGAATGCCCACGCCTATCAGCCTTATCGCGGTATCCGGGAATTACGGCAGGCTATGGCAAGCTGGCGCCGGCAGACTTACCAGGTTGCGCTGGACCCGGAACGGGAACTGCTCCCGTTGATGGGCTCGAAAGCGGGCGTCGTCTACATCTCCCAGGCGTTTCTGAATCCCGGCGACCGGGTGCTGACACCCAATCCCGGGTATCCCGCTTATGCGTCTGCGGCCATGCTGGCCGGGGCAACGGCGATTCCCTATTCGTTAACCGAAGAACAGCACTGGCTGCCGGATTGGCGGGAGTTAGAATCGCTGGACACTGCCGGGGTAAAACTGATGTGGGTGAATTATCCCCACATGCCCACCGGGGCGGTTGCTTCCCGGAAGGATTTTGCCCGACTGATCGCCTTTGCCAAAGAGCGGCGTATCCTGCTCTGCCATGACAATCCCTATAGTTTGATTTTAAATCCCTCTTCCCCGCAAAGTATTCTGAGTATCCCTGGGGGGGTTGATTGCGGCCTCGAGCTGAATTCGCTGAGCAAATCTTTCCACATGGCCGGCTGGCGGATTGGCATGGTTGCCGGGGCGGAAGCTTACATTGCCGCAATATTCAAGGTGTTGAGCAACACCGAATCGGGAATGTTTCTGCCGTTGCAGCAGGCCGCCATCCGCGCTTTGCAGACGGGGGCCGGCTGGCATGAGCAGCAGAACCGAATTTATCGTGTACGGAGAAACCTGGTCTACACGCTTCTGGATACGCTGGGATGCACCTGCCAATCCGGTGCGGCCGGGATGTTCGTCTGGGGCAAACTGCCCGATCGGCAAGCGGATGCCATCAAGTTTACAGACGCCCTGCTCTACCGCGCGGGCGTGTTTACGGCCCCCGGAACGATTTTCGGATCAAACGGGGAAGGATTTGTGCGGGTGTCTTTGTGCGCCCCGGGGGAGCGGATTGAGGAAGCTATAGAGCGGGTGCGCGGAATGAGGGGCATCCACGCTAACCTTGCAGCCGTTTCCGGATCGGAAGACGATCACCAATACAAATTATAAACGAAGTAAGGAGAATCCACCATGAACAAACAAGTTCAGTTGCGCTTAAATACGGATTGGATGGAGAAGATGCAGCAGCCGTTCATTATTGCCGGGCCTTGCAGCGCCGAAACGGAGGAACAGGTCTTGCAGACCGCCCGCGAGATTGCCGCCATACCGGGCGTGACGGTTTTCCGGGCCGGAATCTGGAAACCGCGCACTCGCCCGAAAGATTTTGCCGGCGTCGGGCAAATCGGGTTGCAGTGGCTGCGCACGGTTAAAGCAGAGACCGGCTTAAAGGTTGCTATCGAGGTAGCGAATGCTCACCATGTTTACGAAGCGCTCAAGTTCGGCGTCGATGTGCTCTGGATCGGGGCCCGCACGACCGTCAGCCCTTTTGCAGTGCAGGAGGTAGCCGACGCCCTCCGGGGGGTGGATGTGCCGGTGTGGGTAAAAAATCCCATCAATCCCGATATCGACCTGTGGATTGGGGCAATGGAGCGCTTGAACCAGGCCGGGATCACCCGCCTGGGAGCGATCCACCGGGGATTTTCCACCTATGAAAAAACCGTCTATCGCAACGCCCCCCGCTGGGAAATTCCTATCGAACTGAAACGGCGCTTACCGGACCTGCCTTTAATCTGCGATCCCAGCCACATCTCCGGGAAACGCGAATTTATCGCGGATCTCTCGCAAACCGCCTTTGATTTAGCCATGGACGGACTGATGATCGAGTCGCACATGAATCCGGAACAGGCTTTGAGCGATGCGGCTCAACAGCTTCTTCCGGCGGATTTGGCCGGCCTGCTCGAACAACTAGCCTTCCGCTCCAATCGTTCTGCCGAGGGGGAAGGGCAGGCCTTCCTGGAGGTGATGCGCCGGCAGATCGACTTTCTGGATCACGAACTGCTGGAGGTGCTCTCCCGGAGGTCGAAGTTGGTCGACCGGATCGGGCGCTTTAAGAAACGCAATAATATGACCATCCTGCAGGTGCGCCGCTGGGAGCAATTGCTGGAGAACCGCCTGGAGCAGGCCCGGCAGATCGGCCTGGACGAAGCATTTGTGCGCCAGTTTTATCAAACCATTCACCAGTACTCCATCCGCATCCAGTCAAATGTGATGAACGCCCCGGAGAACGGCCCGGCGCATACAGGGAAAACAAACCGGAAAAATGTGCAGAGCAAAGTAGGGTAGGGATGGCGGAGAGAAAAAAGATTGGTCTTATCGGCGCGGGGCGTTTCGGCTGCTTTTGGGGAGCGCATCTCAGTAAATTGTTCCCGGTACGGATATATGATATCGATCCCCGCAATCGGAAGAAAACCGCGGAGTTTGCCCAGTGGTCGACTCTTCCCGGGTGCCTTGAATGCGATCTGATCGTGTTGGCCATACCGATCCGGGCTATTCCGGATTTTTTGCAAACCCACGCCCAACAGATACCGCCGGGGAGAGTGGTGATGGATTGCGCCTCGGTGAAAACCGTGGTTGCGGAATGGTTCGAAGCCTACCTCCCTGCGGAGGTATCTTATCTCTTAACCCATCCCTTATTCGGGCCGGACTCGGCGGCGGACGGCCTGGAGGGCAAAGCCATGACGGTGATCCCGGGGCGGATTGCCGGCGACCGCCTCGATTTCCTGATCCGCTTTTTTTCCGACACGCTGGGGCTGCAAGTTCATCGTCAAACCGCGGAAGAGCATGACCGGCTTATGGCCGGCAATTTAGCCTTGATGCATCACCTGGGCCGGGCGCTTTTCCAGGTGGGAATTACCGAATTGCCGCTGAAAATGGCCAGCCTGGAAAAAGCGGCGGAAATTGCCCGGACAGCTATGAACGACACCCGGGAACTGTTCGAAGATTTTTATCGCTTTAACCCGTTTGCCAGGGAGGTGGAAGCAGCGTTTATCCGGGCGTTTCTGGACGCCGCGGTGCGTTGATTCTGGTTCCATAACCGCGCCGCCGGCAAAATAAATTTTATCGCTCCTACGCTTACTGAGGAGCGTCAACACTTGTTTTGATCCTGCGTACCGGGCATTATAGACCCGTAAATTATAGACGCGTGAATAAATTCGAGAAAACTGCCGGTTCTCCGGTATCCGCATTCCGGGTAATCGGAATGCGGCTGCCGCAGCAATCTATATTCGCGGATTAATTCACGCCTCTATAATTTCTATCTTGTTGGAGAGAAGTATCGTCTACGTATCGCTGTCAAGCTGAAGCTTGACACTCCTACCGGTTAAGTTTGT
>JAJRYW010000188.1 GCA_024275555.1 Calditrichota bacterium
GGCAAACGGTTTCGTGTACCGACTTACAGCGGCAGAGAGGCCCCATACAGCCCCTCTGCCGTATTGAACACCGTTTAATTCCAATAAAAACAATTTTACTATTGATGATTTGCTCCCGATGCTGTATATTCCTGACCGTACACGCTACGTAAACCGAATAAAACGTCATACTTATAGCTGATCTACACATCTCAGTATCCTCAATATCCAGAAGGAGGTGATGCCCCGGAACCGAGGTCTATGTTGGCCTTTTTGGCTAATTCCGACTAGTATCGTTCTCTTCCTTTTCCAACCTTAATCTACCCTCGAGAGAACATCGCTATGCACGGAAGTTATCTAAGTTAAACGTTGTATTACACCCAAATTAGTGGAGGAAAGTATGAGCAGGTATTTAACAGCATTCTTGCTTCTGTTGCTCAGCGCCGCTTTTGTCTATGCGGAGAGCGAGGAGCAAGCCCAGGCACGCAATGCCAAAGCGATGCTCAGCCGGGCCCCGGTAAGCAATAACGTAACCCCGGTAGAACAGCCGCTTCCCGGCTTCAGTAGTCTGATAGACGGCCCCGCCTATGGGGCGGAATTGCTCACCAACACCTGGTTGCGAATTGATCTGGCCAACCCGGCCGGGGCAACCCCCATCGGCGCCACCACCGGCGACTTTTTCGGCGGCGATTTTGGGCCGCAAGGTGTGTTCTATGCGCTGGATTTTAGCGCCAACACCCTGGTGATGATTGACACCGCCAACGGAACGGGAATTGTCATTGGCCCGGCCGCGCCCCAGGCCGGTCAGAGCTGGACCGGCTTAAGCTATGATGAATCCAGCCAGACTATGTACGCGGTATCCACGGATATTGCCTCTTCCTGGATTTATACGGTGGACCTGGCCTCCGGCGCGGTAACCCCGATTGGCTCGACGACCGACGCCCCGGGCCTGATTGATATCTCCGTCGGTCCTACCGGCGATATGTACGGTCACGATATCGTCAACGACGCCATTTACCTGATCGATAAAGCCACCGGCGCAGCGACCATGGTGGGCTTAACCGGCTTTGACGCTAACTTCGCCCAGGGGATGGATTTTAATCCCATGACCGGCGATCTTTATCTGGCCGCCTATAACAACGGAATTGGCGCCGCAGAACTCCGGCTGGTTGACCTGGCCACCGGCAACACCACCTTGATCGGCCCGATTGGCGCCGGTTCCGGTGTGGAAGTCGGCGCATTTGGCGTGGTCGGTACTGCCGCCGATGATCTGGACCCCAATCCTCCCGCAAACTTTACAGCTTATAGCGATTACACCAATCCCAATGGGATGAGCTTAACCTGGGACGATCCGACTACGCTGGTAAACGGCACCCCGATCGCACCGGGCGACTTCACCATCGAGATTGAGCGCGACGGCGCTTTTGTCGCCTCGGTTGCCGGCGGCGTGGGCAGCTATAATGACGCCGGTCTGACGGACGGCCAGTTCTACACCTATGAAATTTACGCCAAACTGATCGCCAATGACAGCACCTCCACCCGGGTCAGCGCCGGATGGACAGCCGGCGGTTCCCCGATTCCCGAGGCCCCCAGCGGTTTGACGGTGGTGCAGGTTGGCGCCGACCTCCAATTCAATTGGACCAATCCCAGTCAAAACATCGACGGCACGCCCATGGATGATTTTGCCGGGATCAACCTCTATGAAGACGGAGCCTTAGCCGCCACTTTTACCCGCACCAGTTCCGACACCGGCGCTGCGGATATGGCGGTTTACACGCCTTCGGCGGGAACCCATGCCTATTGGATTACCGCGATTGACAATGAAAGTCCTCAGAACGAATCCGATCCGACCGGGACCGTGTACTCCCCGCTGGCGCTTCCGTTCTTTGACGACTTCCAGGGCGGCCCGCCCATCCCCAATCCCGGCTTCTGGCTGAATGTGGAAGCAACCGTGAGCGACAGCGCGGTAAATCCGCCTACCGCCCCCTGGTCCCTGACCCTGGACGGTTACCCGCATACGGCCCCGGAAACCGGCGATATTGTTACCCTTCTCCCGGTTGATCTGAGTGGACAGGCCGGCAACGGTATTGTGCTCTCCTACTGGTATCAGCCCCAGGGAATCGGGAACGCCCCGGAAAGCGGAGATAGCCTGGCGATTGATTTCCTGAATGATTTGGGACAGTGGAAGACCGTGCGTCATTATCCCGGCACCCCCACAGCGCCATTCGTCAATGAGGTAATCAGCATTGATGGTGAAAACGCCGGCGCCGGCGCCACCTTCTTCCATAGCGGTTTCCAGATCCGTTTCCGGAACCTGGCCACCGTCAGCACAACCAGCAAGTTTGATCACTGGTTTATTGATGATGTCTTCTTCGGTATTCCCAGCGCCGATCCGGTCATGGTGGTCGACCCGCTGGTATTAGAAGACACCTTGCTGGTGGGCGGCGCTACGACCCTGAACTTCAGCGTCTCCAATACCAGCCCCACTCCCAGCACCTTGACTTACACCATCACGGAGAACCCGGCCGTCGGTTGGCTGAGCGTGAATCCTACCGGTGGAACGCTGGCGTCGAACGAAACCGATGTGATCGACGTGTCCTTGGATGCTTCCGGTCTGGCAGCCGGCGTCTATACCACCGACCTGGAAGTCGATGGAAACGACCCGGCCAATCCGCAGGATATTGTCACGGTAACCCTGGTGGTCAACGACGCCCCGGTGGTGGATTTCGATCCGGACTCCCTGTCCTGGACGCTCGATCCGGACCAGCAGGACTCTTCCGTGATGACCATTCTCAACAACGGCTCCGGCCCGCTCGATTTCTTCCTTCGGGACGAAGACGTGGTGACGGTTGCTAAAGTTGAAATCAACAAGCCGGCCGAACGCCGCTATCCGGCCTCCTATTACGGCCGCGAGATGGGCAAGTCCGAAATCGATCTCCGGCAGGGACGCTCCCCGGTCGACGGCTCCGGCGGCCCGGATAACTTCGGCTACCGCTGGATCGACAGCGATGAACCCGGCGGCCCGACCTTTAACTGGATTGATATTACCGGCAGCGGAACCCCCGTGTCGTTGAGTGATGATGATTTCATCGAAGTGGCCTTGCCGTTTACTTTCGAGTTTTACGGTGTTCCTCAATCGATGATCAAAATCGGTTCGAACGGCTATCTGACTTTTGGTCCGGATGGAACCGATTTCTCCAACGATCCTATTCCCGATCCGAACGATCCCAATGATTTCATCGCTCCTTTCTGGGATGACCTGAACCCCAGCACCGGCGGAACCATTCATTACCTGGCCACGGCGACGGAATTCATCGTGCAGTACACCGATATTCAACCCTTCGGCGGCGGTTCTCCCTACACCTTCCAGGTGATTCTTAAGGCGGACGGCACCATGCTCTATCAGTACCTGAGCATGCAGGGCGACCTGGTCGATGCTACGATCGGAATTGAAGATGCGACCGGTTCCGATGGATTGGAAATCGTCTTCAATGCTCCCTATGTGCATGATAACCTGGCCATTCGTATTGCCGCCGAATCCGGTTGGGTGAGCGAAAACCCGACTTCGGGAACCATTCCGGCCGGCGGTTCTGCCAACATCTGGATTATCGCCAACAGCACCGGTCTCTTAGGCGGTTCCTATGCAGCCAACGTGATTATCGAAAGCAACGACCCGGTTACCCCGGATACCACCATGCCGGTCTTCCTGCATGTTACCGGAACCCCGATTGTCGGCGCTTCGCCTAATCCGCTGGTCTTCCCCGATCCGGTTTTTGTGAACGGGTCTGACGACGCCGTTCTGACCGTGACCAACAGCGGTAATATTGATCTGAACGTCAGCGATATTACTTCTTCCAACGGCGTCTTCTCGGTTGCTCCGACGAGTTTCTCCATTCCGCCCTTTGGCAGCATGGATGTTACGGTGACCTTTGCACCGATTGCACCGGGAGTGGAAAGCGGAACCCTGACCATTGTCAGCGATGATCCGGCCAACCCGAACTTCCCGGTGGGTGTTGAAGGCACCGGTATCCTCGGACCGGAAATCGCCGTGTCCCCGGATAGTATTAGTCAAACCCTCAATGCCGGCGATTCCACGGATGTAATTGTTACCATCGAAAATGTAGCCCCTGCCGGCGCAGCTAACCTGGATTGGTCGGCAAGCGTAGTAAGCAGCCTGGTCAACAATACCCTGGGTCTGCCCCCGGTTGATCCGGATGATGTGGTCTACGGTCCCGCCGAGCCTTCTCTGGACCGCGCCCCGGTAAACGCCGGGCAGGTGGGTCAAAGCCATGGCAACAACCCCATCGATGTAAGCAGCATTGCTTACGGTGCGGAACTGCTCAGCAATACCTGGTATCGCATCCCGCTGGCGGCCCCCAGCGCAGCTACTCCGTTGGGCGTCACTTCCGGCGATCTCTTTGGCGGCGACTTCGGTCCCAATGATGATTTCTATGCCCTCGACTATACCGCCAATACCCTGGTGATGATGGATACTTCTACGGGCGCCTCGACGGTGATTGGCCCCTCTACCCCGCAAGCCGGCCAAAGCTGGACCGGTTTAAGCTACGACGCCAGCACGGGAACCATGTTTGCCGTCAGTACGGATATTTCCAGTTCCTGGCTGTATACGGTAGATTTGGCTACCGGCGCAGTTACCCCGGTGGGCTCGACCAGCGACGCCCCGGGTCTGATTGACATCTCCGTTGGCCCGACCGGCGATATGTATGGTCATGACATCGTCAACGACGCCATTTACCTGATCGATAAAGCCACCGGTGCAGCAACTATGGTTGGCTTAACCGGCTTTGACGCCAACTTTGCCCAGGGGATGGATTTCAACCCGGAAACGGGCGATCTGTTCCTGGCCGCCTATAACAACGCGGTTGGCGCAGCCGAGCTTCGTTTGGTTGACCTGGCTACCGGCAACACCGTGCTGGTCGGCCCGATTGGCGCCGGCAGCGGTGTGGAAGTTGGCGCATTCGGTGTTCCGGGCGCCTCGGCCGGCCAATTCATCAAACTGGTGGGTGCAACCTCCGGAACCATTGCACCGGGAGACGTGCAGGGCCTGACGGTGCGCCTGTTCGGTATCGATGCAACCAGCTCTCCGATGGATACGAGCTATTCGGCAAATATCGAAATCAGCTCCAACGACGCCAGTGACCCGGTGGTGGTTATTCCGGTCTTCCTGCAAGTTGGCCCCACGGGTATCGAAGTTGATCTGCCCCTGCCGACAACTTTTGCAGTTAGCCCGAACTACCCGAACCCCTTCAACCCGAGCACAACCATTAACTTCCAACTGCCGGAAGCAGTGGATGTGAAATTGGTAGTCTACAATGTGCTGGGCCAGAAGGTTCGCACGCTGGTGAACAAGTCCATGCAACCCGGCCATTATAAAACGACCTGGAATGGTCTCAATGACGCCGGTATGCAGGCTGCCAGCGGTATTTATATCTACCGCTTCGAAGCCGGCAACTTTAACAAAGTGCAGAAGATGATCTTGCTGAAATAAAGAAAGTCTTCCCGCTTTCTTCTTTGCCCCGGCCAGTTCTCTGGTCGGGGTTTTTTTATGAAGTTTAGAATACGGGAAGCCTACCCGTTTAGATGGTTTCCGCATTCCGCAGCCGGCCGTTGCCGGGCGGGAAAATTAGAAAACCAATTTCTTTTCAATTTTTATATTGATGGTTTTCCCGAGATGAGCTATATTCAACCGTTCACACACATCTGCATTCTTTTCTTTTTGCCTGAACCTGTAACGGAAATCCTCTTTCAGGGATGAATACCAGCAATTTTTTGTTCAGCAAAAACCGTATACCGGAAAGGAGGTGGTCTGCCAGGCGACCGGTGTGGAATGAGTCTGCTTCCCCGACCCGCCCACTTAAAAATCTTACCCAGGTATTCTTTCCTAAATCCATTCTATTTTCTTATCCAATCTATGGAGGAACGTATGAGCAGGTATTTAACAGCAATCTTACTTCTTTTCCTCGGCGCGGCATTAGTATATGCGGAGAGCGAGGAGCAGGCCCAGGCCCGCAATGCCAAAGCGATGCTCGGCCGTGCGCCGGTCAACAACAGCGCAACCCCGGCAGTGCAGTTGTTTCCCGGCTTCAGCAGCCTGATCGACGGCCCGGCCTACGGGGCGGAATTGCTCACCAACGGCTGGCTGCGGATTGACCTGGCCAACCCGGCCGGGGCTACTCCTATCGGAACCACCACCGGCGACTATTTCGGCGGCGATTTCGGCCCGCAGGGGGTGTTTTATGCCCTGGATTTTAGCGCCAACACCCTGGTAATGATCGACACGGCCAGCGGATCGGCGATTACCATTGGTCCGGCAACGCCCCAGGTAGGGCATAGCTGGACCGGCCTCAGCTACGATGAATCCGGCCAGACCATGTATGCCGCTTCCACGAATATTGCCCAATCGGCCCTTTATAGCATCGACCTGTCCAACGGTGCGGCAACCCTGATCGGCACAACTGCCGACGCCCCGGGGCTGATTGACATCTCTGTTGGCCCGACCGGGGATATGTACGGCCACGATATTGTCAACGACGCTATTTACCTGATCGATAAAGCCACCGGTGCCGCGACCATGATCGGTTCCACCGGCTTTGACGCCAATTTTGCCCAGGGGATGGATTTTAATCCCATGACCGGCGATCTTTATCTGGCCGCCTATAATAGTTTGATCGGCGCTGCGGAACTCCGCCTGGTTGACCTGGCCACCGGCAACACCACCCTGATCGGCCCGATTGGCGCCGGCTCCGGTGTGGAAGTCGGCGCGTTCGGTGTGGTCGGCACTGGCGCGGACGACCTGGACCCCAATCCTCCCGCTAATTTTACCGCCTACAGCGATTACACCAATCCCACCGGCATGAGCTTAACCTGGGACGATCCGACCACATTGGTAAACGGTACGCCCCTCAATCCGGGAGATTTTACCATCGAGATCGAGCGCGACGGCGCTTTTGTGGCTTCGGTTTCCGGCGGAACCGGCAGTTATATGGACGCCGGTCTGACAGACGGCCAGTTCTATACCTACGAAATTTACGCCAAACTGATAGCCAATGACAGCACCTCCACCCGCGTCAGCGCCGGATGGACGGCCGGCGGCGCCCCGGTTCCCGATGCTCCGACAAGTTTTTCGGTAACCGCCACAGGAAGCGATCTGCAAATGAACTGGACCAGTCCCGCCCGCAACATCGACGGTACGCCCCTGGATGATTTTGCCGGGATCAACCTCTATGAAGACGGCGCACTAGTGGCTACATTTGCCCGCACTGCCTCCGATACGGGAATAGTGGACAGCGCTCTTTATACTCCCCCGGCAGGAACTCATCAATACTGGGTAACGGCGATTGACAACGAATCTCCCCAAAATGAATCCGCCCCCAGCAACACCAGCTATTCGCCCATCGGTCTGCCCTTTTTTGATGATTTCCAATACGGGCCGCCGGCGCCCAATTCCGGTTTCTGGCTGAATGTGGAAGCAACCGTCAGCGACAGCGCCATCAATCCGCCCTCGACTCCCTGGTCTCTGACCATGGACGGCTATCCGCACAGCGCCCCGGAAACCGGCGACATCGTGACTATCCTGCCCCTGGATATGAGCGCCCAGGCTGGAAATGGTATTGTGCTCTCTTACTGGTATCAGCCCCAGGGAACCGGAAACGCCCCGGAAAGCGGGGATAGCCTGGCGATTGATTTCTTAAACGATTTGGGACAATGGAAAACGGTGCGGCACTATCCCGGAACCCCGCAGGTTCCTTTTGTGAACGACGTGATCAGCCTCGATTCCGAAGACCCGGGACCGGGAGCAAGCTTCTTCCATGCCGGATTTCAATTCCGCTTCCGCAACCGGGCCACGGTCAGCCAAAGCAGTAAGTTTGATCACTGGTTTATTGATAATATCTTTTTCGGCGTTCCCACGGCGGACCCGGTGATGCTGGTCAATCCGCTGGCGCTGACGGATACGGTCTTGGTGAACGGCTCAACAACTCTGAACTTTTCCGTCTCCAACATCAGCCCGCTTCCCAGCACGCTGAACTTCACAATTACCGAGGATCCCGAGGTCTCCTGGCTGGATGCGGTTCCGGACAGCGGTATCCTGGCCTCGAATGAATCCGCGACTATCGCGGTAAGCATGGATGCCGCCGGGTTGCCCGCCGGAACCTACAGCACCGATTTGATCGTAACCGGCAACGATCCCGCCAACCCGGAAGACACCGTTGCGGTTACCCTGGTGGTCAACGACGCCCCGGTGATCAGCGTAACGCCGGATACCATCGACGTCTCCCTGCCGCCGGATAGCAGCGTTACCCGCATCCTCACCGTGCAGAACACCGGCGCGGGCCCGCTCGATTTTGTGATCAACATTGAGCAGGCCGCCCTGGCAAAGGCGATTAAAATCAAATATGGGGATCAGCAACTGAAAGGGTATGTGAGCCCGACCAATAACCTGCCTGATGAGGCAGATCCTGCCCGGGCGGCCGGGTTGCTCCGCAACAACATTCCCGACGGCTATCCGCCGTTTTTCCATGCGGGTAATTTAAGCGCCAATTTGCCGGAATTAATGTACTACAAATTCAACGAAGCGGGCCAGAACCAGACCGAGAATTTTGCCCTGCCGGGCAGCCCGGTGCCCCAGTTTGCCCAGGTATTGGGCGGCATGACCATGGGCGGCAACGGTCAATATGGCGCAGCCCTGATCGGCACCGGGGGACCCTCCAGTTCCGACTATGTCGACACCGGCTGGCAGACCTCTATTAGCGGGGATTGGGCCATCTCCTTTTGGGTGAACAACATGCCCTCTACCACCCAACTGCATTACTTCTGGGGCGACAACGACGCCAACAGTTTCCGCTGTTTTACCGGCGGTATTGCCGGCGCCAACAACCTGATGGTGCGTATGAGCGGCGTGTCCTGGAATGATGTGCTGATCAGCAATGTCGGTCCCGGCCCGGCGGTGGTGGATGTTATTTACGATTCATCGGTCCCGGAAGTGCGCGCCTATGTGGACGGCGTGCTGAACAACACCGTGCCGGAACCGCTTCTGACCATCCAGAGCAGCGGCGGCCCCTTTAAAGTAGGCGGCTACAGTAGCCTGGATGGCATCCCCGTCGCGATGCTGATGGATGAGTTTAAAATGTATAACAGCATTCCCAGCGGCATCACCTGGCTAAACGCCGACACACTTTTTGGCAGCGTGCCCCCGGGCGGCGCCCTGGATATCACCCTGACCATCGATCCGGCCGGGTTGCTGGGCGGCGATTACAACGCCAACGTGGTTTTTCTGAGCAACGATCCGGTCACCCCGGAATTCCGGGTCGGCGTACATCTTTTTGTCATCGGGCAGGTAGCCATTGATGCGACGCCCAATCCGCTGGTCTTCCCGGACCCGGTTTTTGTGAACGGCGACGACACCCAGCCGCTAACCGTCATCAACAACGGGAACGGATTGCTTTCTGTCTCGGATATTGTTTCCACCAACGGCGTGTTCAGTGTGGACCGCACCAGCTTCAGTGTGCAGCCGTTCAGCACCGAGCTCGTTAATGTAACCTTCTCGCCAACAGCGCCCGGCCTGGAAAACGGAACCCTGGAAATCTCCAGCAATGATCCCAACACCCCGGTGCTCAGCGTCGGCGTTGAAGGAACCGGTATCCTGGGGCCGGAAATCAGCGTTTCTCCGGACAGTATAAATGAAGCGTTGTCGGTGAACGATTCTACGGATGTGATTATTGCCATCGAAAACATTGCCCCTGCCGGCGCGGCCAGCCTGAACTGGTCGGCCAGCCTGACTACAACGATGGGCAACTCTACGCTGGGACTGCCCCCGGTTGATCCGGCGGATGTGCTCTACGGCCCCGCCGATCCTTCCCTGAACCGCGCCCCGGTCAGCCCGGGCCAGGCGGGTCAAACCCAGGGGAACAACCCCATTGATGTGAGCAGTGTCGGCTATGGAGCGGAATTGCTCAGCAACACCTGGTATCGCATTCCGCTGGCGGCCCCGAGTGCGGCGGTTCCGTTGGGCAGCACTTCCGGGGATTTCTTTGGCGGCGACTTCGGCCCCAATGATGTCTTCTATGCCCTGGACTTTACGGCCAATACCCTGGTGATGATCGACACCTCCACGGGAGCGTCGGTAAATATCGGCCCTTCCACCCCCCAGGCCGGTCAAAGCTGGACCGGTTTAAGCTACGATGTCGCCACGGGAACCATGTTTGCCGTCAGCACCGATATCTCCAGCTCCTGGCTGTATGTCATTGATCTGGGCAGTGGGGCGGTTGCCCCGGTCGGCTCCACAACCGATGCGCCGGGTCTGATTGATATCGCGGTTTCCCCGGCCGGAGACATTTTTGGGCATGATATTGTCAATGATGCTATTTTCATAATTGACAAGGCCACCGGTGCGGCAACCATGATCGGCTTAACCGGTTTTGACGCCAATTTTGCCCAGGGGATGGATTTCAACCCGGAAACGGGCGACCTGTTCCTGGCCGCCTATAACAACGCGGTTGGCGCAGCCGAGCTTCGTTTGGTTGACCTGGCCACCGGCAACACCGTGCTGGTCGGCCCGATTGGCGCCGGCAGCGGTGTGGAAGTCGGTGCATTCGGTATTCCGGGTGCGGCAACGGGCCAATTCATCAAACTGGTTGGCCAGACTTCCGGAACCATTGCCCCGGGGGATGTGCAGGGACTGACCACGCGCCTCTACGGCCTGGATGTAGCGGATACGACTTATTACGCGCAAATCGAAATTGCTTCGAATGACGCCAGCGATCCCACCGTGATCATTCCCGTGGTCATCCACGTGGGGATTACCGGCATCGAGACCGAGACGCAATTGCCGACCACCTTTGCGGTCAGCCCGAACTATCCCAACCCCTTCAACCCGAGTACGACCATCAATTTTCAACTGCCGGAAGCTGTGGATGTGAAGCTGGTGGTTTACAATGTGCTGGGACAGAAGGTGCGAACCCTGGTGAGCAAGAGCCTCCAGGCGGGACGCTACCAGTCCGTTTGGGATGGCAGTAATGACGCCGGCGCCAAGGTCTCTAGCGGCGTCTATATCTACCGTTTCGAGGCCGGTGATTTCAGCCGGGTCAAGAAGATGATCCTGCTTAAGTAAAGCCTGTCTATCGATGGAAATGCAAAGCCCCCGGCATTTACAGGTCGGGGGCTTTTTTTATGGCTGCGAGAAAATATCTATGGCAGGTATTTGAAGCTCTGGACTTTATTTCCTTCCCGGTAGACGATCTTAACCGGTTTCTGCCCGGCTTTTATCGCAAAGGTGACCACCCCTTTGGCTTCCGCCCCGGATTCCAGTGGTTGGGTCTGGAAGGGCTTGGAGAACTGGCTGGAGCTTTGACCCTGAATTTCATCGCCCGCTTCAGTGATCAAATAAAAATTTGCCGCCGAGACGGTATCCTTTTTCAGGGTGTTGTTTTGCAGAAAAATATAGAAGGCCAGCCAATTCGGTTTTTCCAGTTTATCGGAAATCGCAAACGGAAAGGCCTGGTGCAGGTTCAGCAGGGGCAGGGCGGCTTTGCGGGTGCGTTTTAAATAATCGTTGGCTTCCTCATGCTCCGGTGCCATCCGGTAGGCCTTTTCGAAGTAATATTCCGCCGAGAAATAATTGGCCTTATCCTTTTTAGCCGCCTTGAATAGTTCCAGGCCTTTTTGAAAATACTTGGCAAAGTATTTTTCCTGAAATTCCCGGGCGGCTTTGCGGGCTTTCGTGTTAGCAGAGTCGAGGGCGATGGCTTTGCGGTAATTTTCCAGCGCCGCTTCGAAAAACTTGCGTTTCTGGATAAAATTTTCCGCCCGTTCATAATCATAGGCGCCGGCCAGCATCAGGTAGGCTTCACTCAGGGCGCGATTCATACTGTCCGAGGGAGCGCTGCCCGAGAGGTAGTTCTCCGCCTCATTGATCCGGGCTTCCAATGCCTTAATTACCCGGCGCTGCTGGTATAATTTCATCCCCAGGTTCAGCGCGGCCCGGGCCATTTTCTCCTTTAGTTCCGGAGTCTGGGTTCCAGCCTGGTAGGCCGTCTTATAGTATTTTAGAGCCGGCCCGTAGCGTCCCTTCTGGAAGGCCTGGTCGCCTTCCTGCACCGGATCGGAACTGCATCCGAAAAGCAGCGCCATTGATAAAACGAAAAATAAAAGATGTCTGAAACGATACTTCATGGAATTCCTCACATTTTGCATTTCTGTCATTCCCGGTTTATTTTTGATATACGCTTATATTATCGTTACATTATGTTAAATAATTAACAGGAGCCGGTATGAACGATTCCCTATCTATCCGCTTCTTAGGCACGGGAACCCTTTTTCCGGATCCGCACAGGTCCTGCAGCGCTACCCTGTTAGACCTGCCCAGAACGCGTATTCTAATCGACATTGGGGCCGGGACGCTGCGGCGGATGGCCGAGTTTGGCGTTGCACCGGAATCGATTAACTATATCTTTCTGACCCACTTTCACCCGGATCATATCTCCGATTTAGCGATGCTGCTATTTACCCTGCGCAATCTGCGCCGTCCCGATGCGCCCGCCGGGCCGCTGTGTGTATGGGGGCCGCAAGGGTTATTCCGGTTTGTCCAGGGCCTGGAGCGCAGCTACGGCAAATGGTTCCAGTTTGAACCGGAAGAGGTGCGATTCTACGAATTGCGCCGCCGTCTGCTGGATTTTCCCGGGTTTCGGGTGATCTGGGATAAAGTGCTGCACACCCAGGAGAGCGTGGGTTATCGCTTCGAAGCGGCCGGCCGGGTGATGGCCTTCAGCGGGGATAGCGGCTACTGCCAGGAGTTAATCCGCCTCTGCGCCGCCGCCGACCTGGCCGTAATCGAGTGTTCTCATGCGGATCAACATGCGGTGAAGGGCCATCTTTCTCCCAGCCTGGCCGCTAAAATTGCCCAGGAAGCCGGGGTGCGGAAAATTGTTTTTAACCACTTTTACCCCGATGTGCTCCAGGAAGACCCCCTCAGCGTCGCGGCAAAGTACTTTGGCGGGGATATTCTGCTGGCAAATGACGGCGACGTAATTGAACTGGATGGCGGCGTCAGTGATGAGGGGTGAGGTAAGCGATGCTCCGGGAAACATATCTCCGCCGGAGCTTAAGATGCGTATTCAGCAGACGGGAACGGCGCTGGGGTTCTCTGCACTGGGGGTTTGCAACGCCGAGCCGTTAGACCAGGCGCGCCGCCGCCTGGACGAGTGGCTTCGTCGCCGCTATCACGGCGGTATGGATTGGATGGAACGGCGGGCCGCTGTACGAACCGATCCCCGCAGCTACTTTCCCGAAGCGCAATCGATCATCGTTGCCGCGCTTAATTATTATCAGCCAACCGAACACAATCCCGGCAAAGATTCTCCTGCTATTTCCATGTACGCCCTGGGGAGAGATTACCACAAGGTCTTCCGGAAAAAACTGAAAACGCTTCTGGCGGAAATCCGGCGCCTCATGCCGGAAGCGCGCGGGCGCGTCTGCGTCGATTCGTTCCCGCTGATGGAAAAAGCCGCGGCCGTAAAGGCCGGCCTGGGGTGGATCGGCAAACACACCAACCTGATCCGTAAGCAGCAGGGCTCCTTCTTTTTCCTGGGAGAGATTCTCTTATCGGTAGAGTTGCCGCCGGACCCGCCTTTCCGGGCCGATCATTGCGGAAGCTGCAACCGCTGCCAGACGGCCTGTCCTACCAATGCGCTGGATACTGCTTATGTTTTGGATGGACGCCGCTGCATCTCCTACCTGACCATCGAACATCGCGGGCCGATTGATCCGGAATTGCAACAGGGGGTAGGGGAGTGGGTGTTCGGATGCGATATCTGCCAGCAGGTCTGCCCCTGGAACCGTTTTAGCAAACCCGCCTCGGAAGCGCAGTTTACGCCCCGGGTTGATCCGGACCGGCAAACCTATCATCATTTGCTGAACCTGGATGAAGAGGGCTTCCGGGAGCTTTTTCAAGGTACGCCGGTGATGCGGGCCGGCTTTGAAAAATTTCGTCGGAATGTCCAAATTGCCTACCGGAATTATTGCAACGCGGTAGAAATTTCTGCCAGGTCGCAAGTAGATAAGGATGAAGGTTGCCAATAGAAGCCTCCTAATAGGAGCTTCACCGTCGGAGTGTCAAACTTTAGTTTGCCCGTGCATTCCCATCAATGTCAAGCTGAAGCTTGACGCTCCCCGGCAAACGTTCGTTCGCAAGGTTTGCAGATCTATTGGGGTGAATCGTCGATCAGCGCTTCCGCTTCAATCTCGACCAGCATATCCGGATCAATCAGCCGCTTAATTTCCACCATACTGGCGGCCGGTTTAATTTCCCGGAAGAACTCCCCGTGCGCCTTGCCGATTTCCTCCCAGCGTGAAATATCGGTTACGTAAATACGGGTGCGAACCACATCACTGAGACGGGCGCCGGCTTTTTCCAGGGCGGACCGGATATTCCGGAGTGTTTGACAAGCTTGCAGATAGGCGTCCCCCACGCCCACCAGTTTACCGTGTTCATCCAGGGCGGTGGTGCCGGAAACCAGCACGCGGTTGCCAACCCGCACGGCCCGGGAGTAGCCGACGATATCCTCCCAGGGGGCGCCGCTGGAAATGTTTTTCCGCGTATAGCTCATGTTTACCTCGATGATTGCTGAATAGTTTACCTGGCCCTTTTGACTATCCCCAGCACATTGGGAACCGGCTGGGGAGATTGCAATCCGTTCTGGATTAAAAAGTTGCTCTGGGGATCCCCATAGAGATGCCGGTTGAGGCGCTCGCTTCCGATATAGAGTGCGGCGGTGTTCCCCCCCTCCAGATACATGGTCGTACTAATCTGAATGGGCAGTTTTAGGAGCACATTGATCAGGTCGTGCACCGAATATTGGGCCGGGGCGTGGATAAAAAGCACATTCCCGCTTTGATCCGTAGCGAGGCAGACGATATTCCAGCGCTTTTGTTGGGGCTGCCAGACATTCTCCCGCTGGCAGCTAATCATGCGGATGCTCTGGAAAAAGGAGTGGTATTTGTTCTGCCAGCGCTTAAAACTTTCGCAGGTGCGGTCAATAATCCGGGCAGGCGCTATGGTGGTGTCGACCGGGTTAAAGGCAAAGATGCAGTTGTTGGAGTTCAGGCCGGGATTGTTGATATGCTGGAAGTTTTTCATATACCCGACGCTGGTGCGCAGGTCTTACTGAAACATCCCCGCATTGATGGCCGCGATCAATCCATATTGCTTTGACCACTGTTCCAGGTTGCGAGCTGCGCCGCCGTATTCGGAGATGGTCAGCAGTTTGAACTCAAATTTTTCCGGATCGATGCGCAGCACCGTAATTTTTGCGGAAGTGTTTTCCGGTGATCCGGCCCGGCTGAACTCGGCAAACTGAAGGCCGTCATCCAACTTTTGCCAGAGGCTTTCCTGGGCAGGTACGGTGCGCGGCCAAAGCGCCACAGCGGCAATAAAGAGCAACGCCGGCCCTTGCCGGAATCGATGAAACAGTCCTTTGTACATATTTATCAGCATCGCTTTATTGTGAGATTTGCCGTTAGCGTTCTTTTCGATTTACTTACTCACTTTTCCGGGGATTCGTTCCCAACGATTTGGATCGCTTAAAATATAGCCAACATTTAATGGAAACAAATCAAATTGATCATTTTGGAAGCGGCGCCGCCGGAGGGGACGCCGCCGTAAATCTCATCGCCGGTAATCCCCGGAGAAACAACCGAACGCCTTGTTCTGACGCGCAGGTTGTTTTTTAGGGATGGTATGGTTATTTTCTGCGGGTGTCTCAACAAAATCCGCTTTGATAAAGGAGAATTTGTTATGAAACGGTCGTTCCTCCCTACGGTGTTTTTGCTGCTCATCTGGCTGTTTGGTTCGGCAATCGCCCAGGAAAAAACGCTTACCCTGGAAGATGTGATCCTGCATCGCCGGGAAAAATTGACCCCGAAAAAACCCGCCCAATTGCAGTGGGTGAAAGACGCCTCCCAATTTTCTTATGTGGATGAGATTGATTCGCTGCCCACCCTGTTTGTTTTTGATGTGAAGGGCGCCGACCCGGTTTACCAACTTTCGTTGGAGCAGCTAAATGCGTCGCTGGAAGAGCAGGGCGGCGGGGAGGTAAAAAAATTCCCCCGGGTAACATGGCACCGCAAAAATGCGTTTTATTTTTGGAAGGGCGATTCGCTCTACACCTATGCGATCCGTTCCAATGAATTGAGGCTGCACAGTTATTTCAAAGAAGAGAATGCACACCGAGATGTGCAAACGCCCGAATTGAAGGTTGCCTTTACCCGGGATAATGGTCTCTACATCCTGGATAAGGCGGGCAAGGTTATCCCGGTGGCAATGTCGGAAGAGGAGGGGATTGTCTACGGCGAGTCGGTTCACCGGAACGAGTTCGGAATCCGCAAGGGCGCCTTTTGGTCTCCAAAGGGAACCTACCTGGCCTTTTACCGCAAAGACGAGCGCATGGTGACCGATTATCCCTATGTGGATTATGAAGTGCGGCCGGCCGCGGCTAAACCGGATAAGTATCCCATGGCCGGGATGACCAACCACATCGCTAAAATCGGGATTTTTGACCTGAAGCGACAGCAGACCGTCTGGCTGGAGACCGGCGAACCGGAAGATCAGTATTTAACCAACATCACCTGGGGGCCGAAGGAAAAATATCTGTATGTCGCCCAGATAAACCGCGACCAAAATCATCTCCGGATGATCCGCTACGAGGTCCAAACCGGCCGGCCGGTGAACACAATTTTCGAAGAGCGCGATTCCGCCTATATCGATCCGCAAGTTGGCCCGTTCTTTTTTCATGATGATCCCGGCCAGTTCCTGTGGCTGTCCCGCCGGGACGGCTGGAATCATCTCTATTGGTACAAAACCGGCGGCGAGCTGATTAAACAGGTTAGCCGGGGAAGCTGGGAAGTTACCGCGGTGCAGCGAATCGGGAAGGACAATAAAAGCGTCTTTGTCACGGCGACCAAATCTTCCCCGCTGAACCGGGATTTATACCGGATCGATTTACGCAGCGGCGCCATGACCCGGCTGACTGCCGAAAGCGGTACGCACCGGGTGCAGCTTTCGGATAAGGAAAAATATTTTCTGGATGAATTCTCCAACTTGAAGACGCCGGCAACAGTATCTCTTTACCGCACAGA
>JAJRYW010000189.1 GCA_024275555.1 Calditrichota bacterium
GATACGCTGGTAGATGCGCTGAAAACCGATTTCCGCAGCGCCCAACTGGATCAGGCCGACCGGCAAATGCTGGAGTTTGCCCACAAGCTCACCCTTCAACCCTGGTCGATGCAGAAAGAGGATACGGAGGCGCTCCGGGAAACCGGCTTCAGCGATGCGGATATCCTGGATATTACCCAGGTAGCAGCTTATTATGCCTTTGTCAATCGCCTGGCCGATGGGCTGGGAGTGGAATTAGAGACGTATTGGGACGAGTAACGAGTGATAATATTTGGAGGATATATGGATTTAAAGGACAAGATAATTCTGACGACCGGGGGCAGCGCCGGTATCGGGTTAGCTACGGCAATTATGCTGCGCGAAAAAGGGGCGCAGGTAATCATCACCGCCCGGAACCAGGAGAAACTGGACAAAGCTGCGGCAGAGCATGATCTTATTGCTATCCAGGGCGATGTCTCCCGTGAAGAAGATGTGCAGCGCATCTACGCAGAAATCCGCCAACGCTTCAACCGGCTGGACGCCCTGATCAACAACGCCGGTTACGGCTATTTTGATCTGCTGGAGAATATGGACCGGGAGAAATTCGAAGCGGTGTTTGCTACTAACGTAACCGGGGCAATGCTGATGGCCCGGGAAGCGCTGCCCTTCTTTAAGTCCCGGCAATACGGAAACATTGTTAACATTAGCTCTACCGCCGGTCTGAAGGGTTTTGCCCGCGGCGGGGCTTATTCCGCGACCAAATTTGCCTTAAAGGCGATGACCGAGTGCTGGCGGGCGGAATTGCGTCCATACAACATCCGGGTGATGCTGATAAATCCCAGCGAGGTGCAAACCGACTTCGTGGTCAACTCCGGGCGCGAGGCGCGGGAATATAATCCTACCAAGCTGCAGGCGGAGGATATTGCCCATGCAGTCTGCGCGGCCCTGGAAATGAACGACCGCGGCTTCATCACCGAATTGACCGTTTTTGCTGTCAATCCGCAGGGATAAGCGCCGTTTGGTAAACTGTCGCTCGCTCTCAATTAAACCCGCCCCGGCGTCGATGATATAACCACGGGTGAAAAACCCCGCGAATCTTTGACAAAATATCGGGATTGGAGATTTTATGAGTGAACGGCGCGGGTTAAAACGGCGACACCTGATCTACTACCTCAGTGTGTTCGAGGCAACAACGGATGAGCTTCTGGGCTATTTAGTCGACATCACCCCGGATGGATTCATGATCATGAGTGAAAATCCCCCGGAGGTCGACCGCATCTACCAGGTCAAAGTGCGCCTGTCGACCGGAAAGCGTCCGGATAAGTTTCTGCTCCTAAAAGCAAAGAGCCTCTGGACGCGCCGGGACAAATCCGCCGAATACTACGACACCGGTTTTCAAATCCAAAACCCCGATGCGGATACGCGGCTTCAGATTGAATTGCTCATCAAAGAATTGGGGTTCCGGAATTAGGCGATTCGGTTAAAATAAAGCCACATTTGCAGAATAAAAATTTGCCTGACGACGAATATTTTAATTAGACCTTATTACCTTTAAAAAACCACAGTCATTTTCCCGACCACAACGTGGCGCCGTTGGCATTGGCGCGGGATGGCGTTGCCACGAATCCCGGTTTGCCGGGAAGAGAAATCTGTGCGTATTCGACATTGAATTTGCTGAAATAATTGTAAATTAAAGATAAAGTTTTGAGTGTTAACAGATTTCTCTCTTCGTTCGAAATGACATAAGTTATGTAGTAATATAAGCTTAGCTTGTAATAAGGGGGGCGCATGTCAAATTGCATTTTTTAGACATTCTTTAAAAACCGTTGAAACGGTTAAACAATCGCTGCAAGATGTCATTAACACCGGGCTTAAGCCCGGTGTTAATGAGAAAGAAATTATTACATAGCCGTTTTAACGGCTTTCCATTGTGCAATTTGACATGCACCCTAATAAGGTCTATTATCTACAAAAGTCTTGATGGGGCAGGAAAGAAAAAGTCCTCGCTGCAGAGAAAAGCAAAGAATCTCCCCTAAAACAAATTGAGAAGGTTATGCAAAACATAAAAACCCACCACATCACCACACCGCGGAGCGCCCGGTTTATGAGCATGGGCGGCGGAGCGGAAAAAATCCACTCCATCTGGATTGTCTGCCACGGCTATGGGCAACTGGCCAGCGATTTCATCCGCAGCTTTGAGGACATTGCCTCCTCCGAACGCCTGATCGTTGCGCCGGAGGGACTGTCCCGGTTTTACCTGAGCGGCACGGATGGGCGCATCGGGGCCAGTTGGATGACCCGCGAAGAGCGCGACAACGAAATACGGGATTATTTGGGCTACCTTAACCGGCTGTGGGAGGAACTCCAGCAAACATATCCCATCCACAACGCGGCGGTGCATATTCTGGGGTTCTCCCAGGGCGCCGCTGCCGTTTGCCGATGGGTGCACCATAACCGGGTTCCATGTCAACGAATAATTTTGTGGGGCGGCGGCATCCCTCCGGAGATTATTGCCAGCCCGGATTCCCGCTTAAAATCGCTCCCGCTGCTGGCGGTCGTTGGCAACCGGGACCAGTATCTCTCCCCGGAATTGGTGAAGACGGAATTAGCTAAATACGAACAAGCCGGTTTTTCGGTAGAATATCGATCTTTCCCGGGCGGACATGTTATTGATCAAGCCGTACTGGCCGATTTAGCAAAAGGATGATCTGTTTTTCAGGGGATTTCCTTTACAGTGAAATCCTCTCCTACCCACAGCCCGATCACCTCCGCCACAGTAAATTTGCTTTGCAGGAAGCGCACCGAGGCCCGGATTTGTTCTTCCTGAACCTCCCGGCTGACCGGGTTGCCGGCGCAATCAAAATGGCCTACCACGGCAAACTGCCGGGAGCTGTGGGCGTTCACCGATATGCGCACCTTTTCCAAAATGGACTCCACTTTTTCAGGCTCGGTGCGCTCGGCCAGAACTTTGTTGACGCCGGGTTCGGTGATCAAATCGACATAGGGTACTCCCCACTGTTGCTGCAAGTAGGCAATGACCGGCAATTGAATACGTCCATCCATACAAGTGATTACAGTGCAAAAGCTCATTTTCGGCTCCTTTTATCTTGATATTCCCGCAACAGCGAATCTAAAAACGGCCGGTAGGTTACGATGTAATGCCGCAAGTTCATCTCCCGAAACTCTGTAAACGTATTCTGTTTTACTCCATAGGCGATAAAACGATCGCCCATCCGGTTTTTGGTTAGCCAATCCAAAAAACCCGGCTCGATCCAATTCATATCACAGGCAATAAAATCCGGCTGAAATTTCCGCGGCAGTAAATTAAAAAGCGGGCTGAAGGAAGGCCGGAAACCCTGCAAACAGGTGATCACCCGGGGATAGCGATATTCCAAATAGGCGATAAAGGGCAGATAACCGTTGGCGACGATGATAGTTTCGTAGGCGTCGTGCTCGCCCAGGTATTGATCGATCAGGGCGGCCAGTTTAAAAATAGAGTGGTGGTGGGCCCGCTTCATATCGAAGAAAATCACAAAATCATTTTTAAACACATTAGCGACCGAATCCAGGGTAACAATGTGCTGATCGGTGGGGCGGCCGCGGAAGTAGAGCGGCGGTTGCTGCAGCTCTGCCAAGGTCATTTGAGTCACCAAGCCCGGGATTTTCAGCCACTGATCAACCCGGGAGTCGTGGAAGGCTACAAAGACCGAATCGCGACTAAGCTGCACATCCACTTCCAGCCCGGGGAAGCCCTTTTCCCGGGCCAGGCGCATTCCGGCCCAGGTGTTCTCCGGATAGTTGTTCGGGGCGGCGCGGTGGGCAAAAATAATCGGCTGATCACGGTTAAGCAGTTTAGAGGGAAGATCGCTTTTCTCCCCCAACCCTCCGCCGACAATGGCAAATACGGCAAAAGCCAGGGTCAGCAGCAACAGTACGCCCCCAATTACTCCACCCACAATTTTAACGGCCGTGTATTTCATGTTCGTCCTAAAATAATCTCTTGCATATCTTGACAATGTTAAACTTTAAAGAATTGGACGGGATGAACCGGATATTCAGGATAGTTCAAAATATTTGCTGAATATCATCCGGGTAACTACTCAGGTTATCTGGTAGACCGCTCTTTAAAAGAATTCTTGTACAACTCGGTTTGTTCATAGCCTAAGCATCTGTATATATGAAAGTTGAATACCCCTCACCCCCTTCTCCTCTCCCGGGGGGAGAGGGGCGACCGAAGCGCAAGCGAAGGACGGGGTGAGGGGACTCATGTGTCATCGGCAATAACACCTGAGTCGTTGCTCATCCGGTTTAATCCTTTAAATCCCGCTGCCAAGCGGCGCCTTCGGCATAAATTCCATCCAAAAATCAGATTTATGATTCTCAAGTTATCTTTTGGTTGGAAGGAAGGCAAAATCCTGCGCCCAAAAAATCCCTGTTAATCTGTGCAAATCCGTGGCTCTTATAAAATGTCCTGGAGTAAATTACAGGTACGCTTCAGTCTCATAACTCATTCCGGTTCACCTTGTACAATCCGGAGCGCCAGTTCCTCAAACTTACCCCGGTCAATTTTAATTCCTGTCTGCGATAAATCCGAGGGCCAATTGAAAAAATGATCCGGAATTTTAAACCCGGGCAATCGCTCCCGGAGCCAATCCTTCAGTTCCGGTTCATCCGGTTTCTGATGCGGTTTGGTTCGCAGAAAGGCTGCCGGCCGCTGGCCGAACTGGGGATGCGGAACCGGCGTCACCACCGCCTGTAAGACCTGCGGGTGTCTTTCCAGAACCTGTTCTATTTCTTCGGGGTGAATATTTTCGCCGCCGGAGATAAACATCCGGTCCAACCGCCCAGCGACGGCCAGATTCCCCCGGGCGTCAAAATAACCGCAGTCGCCGCTGGCAAACCATCCCTGGTCATCGAACGGTTGCTCGAGGCGACCGTTTCTCCAGTAGCCGCAGAAACGGGTCTTTCCCCGCAGGAGGATTTCGCCGTTTTCGGCAATGCGCACTTCCCGGTAGGGCAGCGCCGCTCCGGAAGTGTGCAGAACGGCCGCATCGGCGCCGGGAGGCGTGGTGCACACCTGGGAGCTCATCTCCGTCGACCCGTAACTGGTGTGGACAGGCAGATTCTCCTTGATGGCGCGTTTCAGCAAAGATTCCGGGATAGCGCTGCCGCCTAACAGAATGGCCTGCATGTTCCGCAATCGCGGAATCATCGCCGGATCATCCATCAGCCGGATAAGCTGCGCAGCCACCAGGGAAATATGGGTCGGCTGCAAAGCGGCAATTCCTTCCGGGAGCGACATGCCCGGCGCAGGGATGGCAACCGCTGCCCCGGCTAAAAAACAGCGCATCAAAATCGCCAGGCCGCCCACATGGTAAAGCGGGAGACTTAGCAGCCAGCGATGCCCCGGTTTCAGGGGAATATTTTGATTTGCTCCCAGGGCGCTGTAAAAGTGGTTGCCCAAATTATGCAGGGCGGCTTTGGGCGCCCCGGAACTCCCGGAGGTCAGGATAAGGGTAGCGGGAACATCCAGCGGCAACAAGGGCTCCGGCGGCGGCCGGTGGAGAGCGGGGGAAGGCCCGGCAAACAACTCCTCGAGCGGAAGCTGGGCAACGGGGGATTTTTTTAGCTTAATCGCCCCGGATTCATCAAACACCAAAAAGCGGCAGGAGAGTTCCCGGAGCAGCGTGTCGACTTGCAGCCCGGGGAAACGGATGCTCAGGGGAACCGCTATTGCGCCGCAGAGCCAGGTTGCCCAGATCAGCAGCGCCGTCTCCGGCCGGTTGTCCGCCAGAATCGCCACATGGTCGCCCGGCTTTATCCACCGTTCCTGCAGGGTTGTGCAAACACTGCGGATTCGTCCTAAAAACTCCCGGTAGGCAATACCGCCTTCCGGCGTAACCAGCGCCGCTTTTGCCGCATAACTTCGGATAACCGTCTCAAGATTCAGGCAGTCGGGTGAATGCTTGTTTGCCAATAGTTTACGCTCCGGTTCGGATCAAGCGTAAATGTCCGGCAAATCGCTCAGCGAATCAAGATCATTTTACGAACCTGACGGAACCCGCAGGCCTGCAATTGATAAAAGTACACCCCGCTCGGAACCGGGTTGCCCCACGCATCTCTGCCGTCCCATTGAACTCTATAGGTTCCGGCGTTGAGGCGTTTATTCAGTAAAGTTTTTATCTCCTGCCCCAAAGGGTCGTATACCTTCAGCTTTACCCAATCCGCATTCCGCAATCCCCGGGGGGGCAAGCCGAATTCCAAAATCGTGGAAGGGTTAAAGGGATTGGGATAATTCTGCGCCAGGAAAAATTGCTGCGGCGGCGGCGCGTTGCTCTCGCCGGCAATCCCCACCGGGTGCGACAGGGTGTAATCATCGATAAGCGCGCCGCTGCGGTTGTAGAAACGGAAGTTGATGCGATCGGCGCAGGCGGTGATCAGCATCGCCCCGAAATCCCCCCGGTAGCGCACCTGCGAGCCGGCAACCGGGCTGCCGAAATCATAGATGGAACGGCCGCCCAATCCATTGACGATGTAGAGAAAATCATCGCGAATGATCCGCTCGTAAACGTGATCGTGTCCCGCTAAATAGGCGTCGGCGCCCCACTGTTTGTAAGGCCACTGCAAATCGGGAATATTGCCGTGGTTGGAGGAGGAGTAAGGGGGATGATGCCCGTAGACGATTTTCCAGGGCGCGGTCGAGACGCTTAGCTGATATTGCAGCCACTGCGCCTGGGTGGAATTGGCCGTGTTGCCGTCCGGTTCGTGGGAATCGCTGTCAATGGCAAAAAAATGCACCGGGCCGCGCCGGAATTCGTAATAACGCTCATTGCCGGGCAGGGTAAAATAATCCAGGTAGGGCTGGGCGTTGGCCGTGCGCCAATCGTGGTTGCCCAGGCTGGGGAAGAAACGGTTGCTGTCCGCACCGGCGCCGTAATTGCCCGGGTAAGGGAAGATATATTGATGAAAATACTGGCCGATGTTATCATCAATCGTCGCCGCTTCTCCGTTGGGATAGTTGTTGTCTCCCTGGGTGATGATGAAATCCACATTCCAGCTATCGATGAGGCCGGCGACAGCGCTTAAATTCGGGCCTTCCGAACCGTAATCGCCGATGGCGGCAAAACGGACGGTGGGCTGCGCCAGCACAAAGGCGCTCATCAGTAAACCGGGCAACACCAGGCGGAGCCATTGCCGAGTCATTTGATTCCAGGTATCGTGAATGAACTTCATAAATTCCTCCATAAAACAGTTCCATATATTGGGTAGCTTCCGGCAAATTCTATTCCGGTTAAAATCGGGATTATTGCCGGGCCGGCGGCGCGGCCATTCCCGCAATTGTTTCTTTTTTGCACAAGACAATCACAGCGGCGATAAAAAGGCTGAATCGATTTCAAGCTCCCCGGCGGGGAAACGCCTTAGATTGATGCGATCCCCCTGCGTCTGAAAAGGAGGAACGAGCAGGTCGCTTTCCAGCTGTTGCCAGGTGTCCAGGCCGTGCGCCGTATTCCGATTGCCCCAGGCAGCCGCCAGGGAGGCGCAGACCAGGTGTCCCAACCCGCTCTCAAAAGCATTGCTGAAGATAATCTTCACCCCCTGCGCCCGGGCCGGCTGAAGCAGCCTGTTTAGCTCGGAGAGATCGCCCATCAGAGAGGGCTTCACAATAATGGCCGCCAGCCCGGGGAATATCGGATAGTCAGCGCCTGCTTCTGCTACGGTTTCATCCAGGGCCGCCGGCAAGCCGCTTTTCCGGGCAAAATCCGGCAAAGACGCCGAATCCCGGAGCGGCTCTTCCAGGTACTCGATCGGCAATCCTTTTACACCTTCGGCAAATTCCAGCGCCTCGGCAACACTCCAGGCGCGATTGGCGTCCGGGCGCAGTTGCACCGTCTCCGGCAGGTAGCCGGCAATCTGCTCCAACCGCCGGAGATCCTCCCCAACACTCCCCCGCCCTACTTTGATTTTGATACACCGGAAACCGCGACGGAGAATTTCCTGGACTCGCTGTTCGAGTTGCTCCGGAGAACTATCCAGCATGGCATTGATGAGGACCGTATCCGGTGCAGCGGGATTCAGAAATGACGCCAACGATTTCCCGTTTTGGGCGGCGTAGAGCATGGTCAGCGCCGTGGAAACGCCGAAACGGTGCGAAGGCGTCCAGTCGGCAGGAATTTGCCCCGCCAGTTCCCGGAGAAATACAGCCGGCGAGCCGCCTGTGGGATGGCCAATTTCCGGAGTCAATGGGGATTGCCGAACGGCCTCGATCACCTCGGGCAGAGTCTCCCGGTGCAGGCCCGGCAGCGGCGCAGCCTCCCCCCAGCCGGTGCGCCCCTGGTTATCAACCGCCTCAATCAGCAGCCCTTCCCGCCGGTTTATCCTCTGGCCGGTTACGGCTATGGGTCGGCGCAAGGGAAGCACATACCGGAAAAAATGTAGTTTGATTGATTTCACGATTAATATACCTGTGCAAAATTTGCCGCTTGACTCGACCAAGATAAGAACTTAAACCAATAGATTTTATTCTGAAGATAATACTTGCGAACTCCATAGAAAATGAGTTTTCTGGCGCATGGCTGGGCCGTGCAGCAGTTTGTAGCGACGCGATGCATCGCATCTCTACCCGGAGTTGTCTGCACACCCCCAAATCTTTCCTCCCGCGCCTCGCCGCGGTAAAATGGGTGCATTAAAAGAGTCTGCGCTGAAAAATCATTTTTGAATACTCGCTAAAACAAGCCGCTTTGAAGGTGTTTTGGGTAAAATAGCGATAAGGTCTTTCTCTCCAGGCGTGCGATGAGTTGAGGAAACACTGCACCCGCCCCATTCTGGATGAAATCAAGGGCTGGCTGAATGAGCAGCGCCGGCAAACTTTGCCCAAAAGCCTGCTGACAAGGCGATTGGCGACATGTTCAACCAGTGGTCGAAGCTGGAGAATTATCGCTTAGATGGACGATTGGAAATTGACAACAATTTGTTGGTGGAAAACGCCATCCACCCGGTAGCGTTGGGCCGGAAGAATTACCTGTTTGCCGGTTCTCATGAAGCCGCCAAACTGACTGCTCTGCTCTATTCGGTTGGCATAGTAAGAATTATCATGATTTTGAGCCTTTATTAAAACGATCGATATTGAGATTTTTTTTTCGAATTTCCCATTTTTTCCTGGCAAACTCCTGCATATCAACTTCAATATCTTTCTCATCCATTATTTCTAATCCAAGTATCGTCTCAATGATGTCTTCCATAGTAGCCAAACCTTGCATCCCACCATGTTCATCAATAATTAAAGCGATATGTTCCTTCTTCAATAGTAATTCTTCAAAGAGTTTAAGAATAGAAAAGTTTTCGTAAAAAATTAAAATGGGACGCTTTAAATCTTTTAGTTTTTGTTCAATTTTATCTTCTGCCAGTTTTTCCAGTACATCAGAATTAAGAATATATCCTGTTACATTATCAATATTTCCTGAATAAACCGGGATTCGAGAATATTGCAGATATTTTTTTTGTTTAATAAATTCACCAAGAGAAATTTCTTCAGGCGCAGAAACCACAACCGTTCGTGGTGTCATAATAGCCCGTAAATTTATCGTTTTAAGTTTGATTAAGTTATTAATAATCTTACTTTCGCTTTCTTTTAAAACTCCTTCTTTTGTACCTAATTGAGCTAAAGCAACAATTTCTTCCCGGCTCATTGTATGAGGTTTATTATTCTTTGAAATAATTTTTGTTATAAATTCAGATATGATTACCAATGGATAAGAAATATAAATCATCCCACTTATTATAATGGCCGAGGGTAAAGCCAACTTTCTCCAAAAGACAGCTCCTATTGTTTTTGGTATAATTTCTGAAAAAAACAAAATTAAAATAGTAAGAATAGCAGAGATCACTCCAAAATAAACATCACCAAATACGGCAACCGCCTGAGCGCCAACGCCAGCGGCCCCGATTGTATGAGCTATCGTATTAATGGTTAATATTGCTGAAAGAGGCCGGTCGATTTTGCTTTTTAAATTTTTAAGGTATTTTGCAGATGCTTTTCCTTCCATTTCTTTTATTTTAATGAAAGGCGTCGAAACTGACAGAATTACAGCTTCAACAATTGAGCATATGAAAGATACAACCAGCGCCAATGTTAAATAAAAGAGAAGAAGTGCCATAATTGTTTATATTCACACCTAAATATCTACAATAAAATAGCGAAAGGCGCTCCAGGTTATTAAAATACAGGTGACTAAGTACTTTTGCACACTTCGGTGCAAAAGTAAGCTGTCTTCGACAGAACAAAATCGACAATCCCGGCCGGCCGGGAGTCGATTAAGACCCCGAAAGGGGCTAAACCCATAACAAAGGAGCACCTTTCCGATGAAAAATAAGATACGAACGAAAAGAAAGAAAGTCCATAAAATCAAAACGAGTTTTACAGATCATTAGTTTCGTGCCTTTTGTGTCATTTAGGTAGCGCCTAAAATGAATCCACGGCGCTGGGCTGAGTTTGTAAAGGTTTCCTCATTCCAGGGCTCCCGCCTCCTTTCAGCAATCTCATCCCCTTCAAATTTAAAAATCCCGTTTGTAATATTTGTCATACCAGCTTGGAGGAAATATTGCCTGTGTTCTTGCCGCCAGGGCGCGAAGAACGCCAAGATTTTTTTACTCATTCCAGGGCTCCCGCTCTGGAATGCTAACCCGGAGGCTCCGCCTCCTTTCAGTCAGTCTTACCGTCTTCAAAATCTCAAATCCCATTAGTAATATTTGTCATACCGGCTTTGGCGGCAGGATGATTAAACCGTTTTCAGC
>JAJRYW010000190.1 GCA_024275555.1 Calditrichota bacterium
AAGCCCGAAATCGGGGGGAAACCGGCCTCCCTCCCCGATTTCGGGGAGGGCTGGGGTGGGGAAATTTCATGGGAAATTCGTTCATCACATTCAAACAATTTCATTCTCATACTAATTCACGGGTCTATAATGACATCTTGCACCGATTTTTTAACCGTTTCAACGGTTTTTAAAGAGTGTCTAAAAAATGCAATTTGTCATGCGCCCATTTTTTGTTTTCCGGCTATCACCCGGAAACTTACCAGTTGGAGAGTCCTCGATTGATTTCCACGTAAAACCAAAGGCTCTGTGTATGAAACTGTGGCCAGGCGTGAATTTTTCCCCAAACGAGAACTTTCGAAGAGGAAATCACCAGGAATTTCGAAAACAGCCCCCAAAATGAGCGAACGGTAAGTTATATTTGACAATTTAAGGATAACAAAAATATTGTGTTTGTGTAGCGGCCTTCATGCCATGGTAATGGCCCCCTTTAATCCCTCCCGGCTGGCCGGGAGGGAAACAAGTCTCCCTCCCCGATTTCGGGGAGGGCCGGGGTGGGGAAATTTTACTTGATAACCGTCCGGCTACACCAATACAAAATATTTAGTTAGGCAGTGTTTTATATTTAATCGTTTCTCGGAGTTCCTTGTGACTCAACAGCAAAAAACCGGTAAGTGCGTAACATCAGTTATAATTGTAAACCGGCAGAGAAAAGACAAAGGTGGTGCCCTGGTTGACGACGCTGCGAACCGAGATGGAACTCTGGTGCGCTTCGATGATCTTCTTGGTGATTGCCAGGCCCAGGCCGGCCCCCTGGTTGCAGTCCCGGCGGCGGCTTTTTTCCACGCGGTAGGAGCGCTCGAAGACATAGGGAAGGTCTTTTTCGGGAATTCCGCAGCCGCTGTCTTTTACACAAATCTCGACCCGGTTTTCCCGGCGCTGCAAAAGCAGCCGCACTTCTCCCTCCGGCGGGGTAAAGGAAATGGCGTTGTCTACCAGGTTGGCAATTGCTTTTTCAATCAAAGCGGAGTCGCCGTGCACCGGGGGAATGGTGTTGTCCCATTCCCGGGTCAGCCGCACTTTTTTCTCGGCTGCCCGCGCCTGGTAGCGCTCCAACACCCGCTCGGCCAGTTGGCAAATCGAGAACGGCTGTTTGCGGGGAGGGGCGCCCAGGGTATCCAGTTTGGAGAGTTCGAAAAGATCGGTGATGAGCTGGTTTAACTGGGTGGTGTTGCGAAAAATGGTCTGAAGCATCCGGCGGCGTTCCTGTTCGGAAAGCTGGTCGTCCTTCATCAGGATCATTTCCAGAAATCCCTGGATGGAGGTGAGCGGGGTGCGCAGATCGTGGGATATATTGGCAATCAGCTCCCGGCGGAAATGATCGTGCTGTTTTAGTTCTTCCATGTTTTCCATAATTGTATCGGCCATGTGGTTAAAGGTGCGGGCAATTTGCCCGACTTCGTCATTGCTTTTCAGGGGGATGCGTCCTTCCAGTTTTCCCTGTTCGAACTCTTTTACCGTATGGGTAACCCGTTTAAAGCGCCGGTTCAGCAGGAACAAGGCGAACAAGCCGAAGATAGCAGCGCCCAACAGGGAGAGCAGCAGAATCTGCATGGTAGTGCGCGCCGCCTCGTTATCCAGCAGCATTCCCAGCATGGAATCGAATTCCTCGCCGCCCAGCACAAAGTAGACAAACCCGGCGCCATTGGCGCCGTAATTGATGGGCGCGGCAGAAAACCGTTTTTGCCGGCCGGGGCGCCGGGGATCATCTCCGCGCAGGGAGCGGTCCCCCGGATCGGCTAAAAAACGCCTGATGGGCCCCGGGTCGATCCGGGCCAACAACTGCTCTTTGCCGGAATCCGCAAAGGCGCTCAGCACCATCCCGCTCGTATCGACCAGGTAAATTCTCAGGTCCGGGTGCATCACCAGCATTCCGTGCAGGGCCTGCTCCACACCTTCATAGTCCACTTCAGGCGCCAGGTAGGGCTGAATATCCCGGGCTACGTTTTCAGCCAGGGGGAGATTCAGTTTCCGTTCCGCCTCATCCATAAAACGGATGCAGGTTTGCACGGTGATGAAGGCCTGAGCGATTCCCAAAATAAGCAGCATCAGCAAAAAAACTACGGCAACCTTGCCGTAGAGGCTGTTCAAAATCTGTTTCACGGTAATAATTCCTCTTCTTCGCTAAATCGGTAGCCGACTCCCCAAACCGTTTTGATGTAAGTGGGATTGGCCGGGTCCGGTTCAACTTTGGCCCGGAGACGGTTGATATGGGAATTGACGGTATGATCATATCCGTCGAACTGGTAGCCCCAGACAATATCGAGCAGCTCCTGCCGGGTATAGGCGCGGCCGGGATGGGCGGCAAACAAAGCAAGCAGATCAAATTCCTTGGCGGTAAGCTCTATAGTTCTCCCGCCCAGGGTTACCTTGCGTTTCTCCAGGTTGATGACCATATCGCCAAAAAGCACTTCTTTCTGAGCATCCTCGGCAATGGCGTCCTTAACCGCTTCGCCCCGCCGCAAAATGGCTTTGATACGGGCGGTCAGTTCCCGCAGCCCAAACGGCTTGGTCAGGTAATCATCCGCCCCTAATTCCAATCCCAGTACTTTGTCAAATTCATCCGACTTGGAGGTCAGCATCAGAATCGGCAGCGTTTTTTTGACTTCCCGAATCCGCTTGCACACTTCGTAGCCGTCCAGGCGGGGCAACATCAAATCCAGAATGACAAACTGGTAATCATTCTCCAGGGCTTTTTCCAGACCGCTCTCTCCGTCAAAAACATTTTCCGGGATAAAGCCCACATCCTTGAGGTGGTAATAAATCAAATCCGCAATGTCCGGATCGTCTTCAATAATCAATACTTTTTTATCCATAGCGTTAGGTTTCCTCCTGGTTTAAGGAACATAATTAACGAATATCACGAAAATCTCACGAGAGTTTCATAAATAAAATATCTCTTTCATTGGGAAAAGGCAGCAAATATCATGGGCAATGAAATTACAACAATTAATCTTCTGCGTATGTAAAAGTAAGGTTTCCTAACCAACGCACCAGTTAAAAAATTGTCTGTGCTCATTGCACATAGAAAAGGGGAAAACAATAAGATTGTAGGCGGACTTACAGATTTACCGGTACGTTAGAGGTTTAAATTCGGCTGAAAGGTACACACAGGCCGAACACGATGTAAATCGAAATTTTGGTAATAAGCAAAGAGGAATCTTGTGAATTTAAATAATAGAATATCCGCAGTGGTCAAAGCTTCCGCATCCTTCCGCACCCGCCGGAAACAGTGCTGTGCGGGCGCTTTAATTGTAATGATGATTGTTTTGCTGAGCCTCGGATCCACTCTGCCGCTAAAAGCCGGGGCCTGGACGCAGAAGAAAAAAGGGTATTACCTGAAGTTCGGCGGCAGCTACCTGGGCACCGCGCAGGAATTTGATCACCTGGGCAACAGGAAAAACATTCTGCAGGATTTTGAGGTTTACAGCAACACTGAATATGAGGAGTTCAGTTTTTCCACCTATCTGGAATACGGCCTGCTGGACGGATTTACCATTGTTGCCGATGTTCCTTTTAAAATTGCTACGAGTTCCCGCACCGAGGAAAGTATTTACTTTGGCGCCCGGGATACTTCTTTTACCACTACCGGTTTCGGGGATCTCAGGGTCTCCGGCCGGGTGAAATTGCTGGAAGCCCCGCTGGTCATATCCTTCCAGGCCGGCGTTAAAATTCCGCTGGGCTATAGCACCGATACCGATCAGACCGGCCCCACATTAGGCACGGGCGATGTCGATTACGAAAGTCAAGTCTTGATCGGGCGCAGTTTTTATCCCCTGCCGCTCTATCTTACCGGGGCAGCCGGCTACCGGGTTCGCCCCGGCCTGCTTAATGATGAATATTTTTACAGCCTCGAGGCGGGTTACACCATCGGGCCGGCTTTAATGAAAGCGGGTGTGGATGTCCTCCGCAATACGGGGACGCCGCTTGATATTTACGGGCAAACTATCCGTCTGCCGCTTCCCGGCGGCGGGGGCGTTGTACCGCTGCGCTTGTTTGGCGATCAGAATTTCACCAAAATCAACGGCGGCGTGATTTACGGTTTAGGCGAACAGGCGGCCCTGAACGCCGAGGTGTTTCATTTGCTGAGCGGCAAAAACACCGTTACCGGTACCACCTTTTTGTTGGGATTAGTCCTCACCCGATAAATATTTCCCCTCCAAAGAAAGGCCGTCTCCCGTGTGGAGTAGAGACGCGAGCTTCGCGTCTCTACAAATTATGCAGGTTTTTGAAACACCACGATCCGGTTGCTGTTAACCCCGCGATGATTATTGCTGATCCCCCAGATATTGGCGGTTTTGGTAAATTTCTGCCGGTTGATCATCACTGCGGCGCATTGGAATCCGGCCTTTTGTCCCAGCGGCGCCACAACTTCATCCAGGCGGATTTTGCCTTTGTTCACTTCGCCGACTTCAAAGGCGAGCCATCCGCCCGGCCGGGTGATGCGATACAGTTCCCGGAACACCGCCTGCATAATCTCCGACCATCTGCCGACATCAGCGGCCATGGTAATTTTCCGGGAGACCGCCTCGGCGTCGATCTCGTTAAACCAGCAGCGCAGCCAGTTGTCGGCGGCGTACTGCACAATATTAAGAAAGGGCGGCGAGGTAACCGTCAAGGCAATCGAATTGTCGGGAATCCCGGGAAGATGAGCGGCGTCGCGGTCAAAAATCCGGGCGGTTTTACCGGCCAGGCGAAGATTCCTAATTTGCTCTGCGGTCAGGCGCGAAAGCAGGGTAGCGCTCTTTTTCAAAATGAGCCGGGCGATATCCCGGTATTCCG
>JAJRYW010000191.1 GCA_024275555.1 Calditrichota bacterium
ATCAAAATCGCCGTTCTCGGCGAAGAGACCGGCGTACTCGTCAAATTCACTCATCGCCATACGGCTTTGGTAAGAAGCCCCGATGGTTAACACCGGCAGCAGTTTTCCCATGTAGCCGACACGGAATCCCACCCCGGTGGAATTGGAATAGCCGTTGTTGGTTAACTTGGCGGGGTCGCCGGAGAAACCGGCAAATGCTCCCACGCCTTCAATCCGGAAACGCTGGTAAACAAATATCCCGCTCAGACCAATGGCGTGGCCGGGGGCAATTTCCCGGGCATAAGTGAGGTTGACGAACATCTGGGATAAATCCACACCGGTGGGCGGCTCCAGGTTCAGTTGAGGATTATCATAAGTGACCGTCGGGTAATCGGTGTTCATCCCGCCGTTGCCATAGACAGCCAACCCCAGGGAGTGGCCGCCGGGGAGCGTCAGGCTTGCCCCGACATAGGGAATAAGAAAAATTTTCGAATCGCTCTCCACGGTTCCCGGCGTTAACGGGAAGGTAAACGGCGAAACGGTGGGCGTTCCGGCGACCGTATATTCACGATTGGGATTAAAGATCGAGCCGCCGAAAATTACCTGGCGGCCCAGGAAAGCCAATCCGGCCGGGTTGGTCGCGACCCCCATCGGGCTAAGGTACAGCGCCGAACCCACGCCGGCCATCGCGCGGTACTTGCTGCCATAACCATGGCGAAAATAACCATTCGTCGCCAGCAGGTCGCTGCTGATCAGCGCGATGAAAAGAACCGGAATCATCCAGAAAGGTGCGAACTTTGAACGAGTTACCTGCATAACTACATCTCCACTTGTTTTGATGAACCATCCGTTAATTCGGTGTTCAAAAGTTCCGGCGAGGCCTGGATCAGCAAGTCATCCCCACTACCCGGGCAAGGCAATCCGGGGCGGCCGGAAACTTTTGAACACGTCTATTCTCCCTTAGAGAATCTCCGATCAGGTAAAAATGATTTGTCCGCCGGCCGAGACTTCATAGAATTTTCCCACGTTAATAATGGCCTCTACCTGCGGGCAAAAATCATCCATGGACAGGCCGAACATATCCACCGTGGCCCGGCACGCATACAGTTTTGCCCCGGCATCATGGATCATTTCGATAAACTCTCCCACCGGTGGAATATCGAGTTTATCCATTTGTTTTTTCATTTGCGCGGTAGCAAAGGCGGACATCCCCGGCAGGATTCCCACCAGGGAAGGGATATGCATGGCCGGATTGCCGACGGTGGCCACTTTCAATTTGTCCATCCGCTTTTCGATGATGGCGTCCAGCCCGAAGAAGGTGAAGAACAGGTTAACTTCGATTCCCTCCATCCGGGCGCCGTTGCCCATAATCAGTCCCTGGTATACCCCCTCTAAGGACCCTTTGGAAATCACGATGGAAACTTTTTTAATTTTTTCCTCAGATGTATTACTTGACATAGTCTGATTCCTCCTGTTATCAACGATTAGCCCTGATTTTATTTGCAGCTGTTTATACGCATCCCTGGGGTTTACCTAATCCGGCAATCAGGGCCGCTTTTTTGGCCGGACCATCGGGAAAGAGCTGGTAGAGGTCTTTGGTGGGCACGCCGCCGACATTCTTAATCCGGCGCACCGTGGGAATCTGTCCCTTGGATTGGTAATCTTCCCGCATAAACCGGATCACTTTCCAGTGCATATCGGTCAGTTCATCAATCCCCACCGATTTGGCTAATTCCGGGGCCATTTCTTCGCTCCAGTCCTCCGGGTTCACCAGGAAACCTTCTTCCGTTACTTCTACCGTTTTTCCGGCGATGTTTTTGGTTGACATAACATTCCTCCTAAACGTTTAAGATTGAACCGTTACGGGGTGGTTTCCCCATTTCTTTTGGCCATATTTTTCACAAATTCCAGCATAAAAATAAGCCCGCGCTTCACTTCCGGATCGCGCAGTTCCTTGAAGATTTTTACGTATGTGGCGTCCTTTTCGACATCGATATCCATTTTCTTGTAGAATCCCACCGCGTTATTCAGGGTGCTGAGCATATCCGGCTGGGTCAGGTTTTTAACGGTGAGCAGGATCGAGGTAATATTCTCGCGCAGCATCCTCACGTCGTCAACCGTAAACGAGGTCACCACGGTATCCACAATTTTGAATGCTTCCTTCATAAACTCGAAGTAGCCTTTGCGGTCCAGGGTATCCAGGGTGGTCAATAACTCGTGAAAGGCCGCGATGCTCAGCGGTTTGGCGTCCCGGAAAAAGTCCGCCGCATTTTCCATCTGATCCATCAGGTGGATCAAATTGCGGGTATTGCGCAGCAGTTTTTTAACCAGGTAGACCAGGTCATCGGTATCGAAGTAGGGCGAAACCTCCTCCAATTGCACCACGGCGGAGTTGAAGGCGTCTTTCCCGATGTGGATCAGGTCCTGTTTGAGTTCCTCCATCTCCTGCTGTTTGCGCTGCTGCGCTTCCATTTGGGCTGTGATAAAATCCAGCTTCGCCTGGATATCCGCTAATTGTTTTTCCAATGCTTGCTGTTCCATAAGTCACACCCCCATTTTGCCGGCCATGTTCATCTGCGCTTCGATGGGAAGTTCGGAGCCTTTCAGGAGCAGGTTCCAATACATCCAGCGAAACATCATTTTGCCCCAGTGGTTCATCTGGGTTTCCTGAAGCAGTGAGAACGGCCCGATTCCCGGGAGCGGGAACTTGCCCGGAAGCGGCTCCACATCGTAGTTAAAGTCAATTAAAATTCCCTTCCCAAAACCGGATTCGATAAAGCAGTTGGCGTGGCCGTCAAACTTGGGCAGCGGCTCGCGGCCGTCGATTACCCGCAGAAAATTTTCCTGGAGCACTTCCGCTTCGAAGTGGGCTACCGAACCGGCTTTGGAGCTGGGCAGATCGGTGGCGTCCCCGATGACAAAGACGTTCTCATAGTGTTTGGAGCGCAGCGTGTTCGGATCGGTAGGGATAAAATTCAGATCGTCGCCCATGTCCGAACGGGCAATCACATCCGAGCCCATGTTGGTGGGAATGGTCACCAGCAAGTCGTATGATATTTCCCGCTCATCCCAGGAAATAATCTTATTAGCGCTGCTGTCCACCCGCCCCACACTGAACTCGGTGGTCAGCTTAATGCCTTTTTTCTCCAGGAACTGGCCCAGGAATTTTGCGGCAATCGGCTTGGTAAAGGCGCCCGGAAGCGGGGTGACGTATTCAATCTCAACTTTATCGCGGATACCCTGCTCGGTAAACCACCAATCGGCCAGGAAAACAAATTCCAGCGGGGCCACCGGGCATTTAATGGGCATCTCGACGATATTGAGCACCATCCGGCCGCCTTTCCAGTACTTGAGAAAATTGGCCAGGGAGACCGCCCCGTCCGGGGTATAGAAGTCGAAAATATTCTGCCGCCAGCCGTCTTCCTGCAACCCTTCGGTTTCTTCGGGATGAATATTACAGCCGGTGGCAATGATCAGATAGTCGTATCCCAGCACTTTCCCGCTGGTCAGTTTCACCTGGTTTTTTTCCGGGGTGATCATTTCGATGGGACTGATGTAGACCTCCACGCCGCTGGGGATAAAATCGCGGCGGGGTTTAACGACATCCTGGGGCGTGTAAATTCCGAAGGGGATGAACAGGAATCCCGGCTGGTAATAGTGCGTTTCCGACTGATCCACCAGGGTAATCTGCCAATCCCGTTTATCCAACACCGGGTAGAGTTTATTTACCATCATGGTACCCGCAGTACCGCCGCCTAAAATCAGCAACTTTTTCATATGTTCTCCTTTTTTTGATGTTGTTCGCCGATTCATTTTTATCCGAACTTCATCCTCCGCAGCGGGGATGTATTCCCCGTTCGTTATCCAGATTCATCAGCACCCTTCCGCGCCGCCGGAGCGTTTTTTACGCGGCTTAAGTTTGCGCGGCTTCGGCTTGGCTGCCGGCTGTTGGGATTCTCCCGCCGTCACACCGCCGCGGTTGAAATAGGCCGAAGCTGCTTTACGGAAGTTGTATTTGAGCAATTCATCATCCGCAACCGAATCGCCGGGTTTCTCCGGGTTGAGGATGGCCGAGGCCCAGTAGTTCAGCCCGCCCTGCAGCACGTAAGCGTCGATCCCCTGCTCCTGCAAGAGAATCCAGGCCTGGGCGGAATAGGTGGCGCCGTTGGAGTAGAGCACAATCACGTAATCTTCGTCGTTCAGTTGCGAGAGGGATTCATCATAGAAAAGCTTGGCCAGGGGAATATTTATCGCCCCGGGAATATGATAAAGATTGTAATCCTCCGAGGAGCGCAGATCGACCACCAGCAGATCGGGCCGTTTATCAATCAGCCAGGCGGCCAGGTCCTCTGCGGCAACAAAGTTGCTCCCGGAAGTAATCGTGGCGGTTAACTCTTTGGGATTTACCTTCCGGGCTTGCCGCAATCCTGCCGGCGAGAGGGCTAAAATGGCCCCCGCTACCAACAGAACTATCACACCGATCATTTTATTCGACATGGTTATTTCCTTTCCTCTTTCGGTCATCCGTTCAACTGCTCAGGCTCTCCCCCGGGAGGGGCGCAAGGAAGCGCTGCCGGTTACGGCGGCCTCGCTCTTTACCCGTCCGGTTTGTTCTTCTGCAGGAGAAAACTTTTTCTCTAACACTTCCGCCCCCCAGAACAGACCCAGCGCCAGCAGAATGACCAGGAATGCCGTGGTTCCCGGGGTAAGATTCAGCCACTCATAGAGGGTAGCGTCGCCCATGTAGCCGCTGTTGGCAAAGCCCTGGAAAAGCGGATACGTTTCGCCGTAAACCAACATGCCCAGCAGGGCCCCGGCAACGTAGACAAATCCGTCAATTCTGCCGGTGGCGCTGGCCACCAGGGAAGTGCCCGGGCAGTATCCGCCGACCACAAAACCGATTCCCATAATCAGCCCGCCGACCATCTGGGGCCAGAGGTAGGTGGGATTGAGATAGAGCAGCGAGAAATCCAGCACATCGGCCAGGTTCAGATAGAGCGCCCCGACCATGGCCGTGATAATCGCGGTAAACATGACTTTTAAGACCGTCATATCCCGGAAGTAAAATTGCAGGGCCAGTTTGCGGGAGTTGCCGAAACCGGCCCGCTCCAGTGTAAACCCGAACAGAATCCCGATTACAAAGGCGATCACAAAACTGACGCCCACACTGAAGAAACCGTATTTAAAAAAAGGTGCATACATGTTTGTTCTCCTTTATTAGAGCCATTGTCTTCGGACGAAATAAGCGACGCCGTACCCTGCGGCGAACATAGCCAACATAAACACCCAGCTCCCCAGGGCCAGGGTGGCGCCGCCGGTAAGCGCCTGGCCGGAAGTGCATCCCTGGGCCAGCCGTGCGCCGAAGCCCATCAGGCCGCCGCCCAGGAAGGCCAGGGTTAAACGGCCCCGCGAGGAAATGTGAGGCCCTTTTTCCGTCTTAATCTTAATCCGCCCGGCCATGGCCCCGGAGAGCAGCCCCCCCACCAGCACGCCGATGACTTCAAAGACCAGCCAGTTGCTAAGCGGATTCACATCGCCGCCGGCGTATTTGGCGAAGTAGGGGTTGTTATCCACGTACGCCGGGCTGACCAGATCCACGACGTAGGTAACGGTGCGCATCATGGCCCCGGAAGCGCCCAATCCACGCCCCATCACTACAAAGGTAGCCAGGAGCACCAGTCCCAACACAACGCCGGCAAGATAAGGCGACCAGTATTTTTCGTTTTCCTGATTCATGATCTTTCTCCTTTATTCACAATTCTATTTACTAATAGCTCCAACGGCTGAACTGCCCGGCATTGACCAGGATGTAGCGCAGCAGAAAACCGCCCATCAGCACCAGCAGCGCCGGAATTTTGGCGGCAAAAAATTTTCCGCGCAGTTCCAGCATCTCTAACAGCATGGGGGTTAACAACCCCAACCCGACCACAAAGACCCAGAACGGCGCCGTATAGGGCCCGCCCAGGAACAGTTTTGCCGCATCGATATGAATCTGGGTGGAAGCCAGGAACCCCATAAACAGGTGAATAATCAAGAAAATCTCCACCGCAATGGCCATCACATCGATTTTACTGAGCAGGTGTTTTTCTTTTTCGTTTTTAGAGAGCAGCAGGATAAAAGCCACCCCGGTAGACAATCCCGACACCAGGAACAAGGGGCCCAGGATGGCGGAATTCCAGATGGGGCGTGCATTGAAGGCGCTCAGGAGAATTCCGGTGTAAATCCCCAGCAAGGTGGAATAGACCATCAGAATCCAGGCAATCAGCCGGTCGTATTTTTTGGCAAAATCGACTACTTGCTCCAGCCAGGCTGCCGGCCAGCGCCAGTTTGGGAAAACATGCGGGATGTGTATCATCGCCCATAAAACGCTCAGCGGAAAAATGACACCCAGGGTCCAGGAGCCCCAGGACATGGGCGATTCCAGGCGGATGTTGGTGTAGAAGCGGAATACGTGCAGTTTGTATTCCAAATCCAGGAAGAGGGCGAACAGCCCCAGGGCCAGGAGCCCCGGCGCAAAGAGCGCCCCCTTGCGAACGATGGCGGGCAGCTCATCCGCTTTGCCGCGCAGGTAATAGAGCGTGGAAAAAAAGAGCAGGCCGGCCACCAGGCCGCCTAAAAAGAGGTAAACGGGAATCTCCCAACCCCAGATGCTTAAGCTGGGATCAATGTGGGCCATGTTGCGGCCGCTGGTTATGGTTAATTCTCTCATGATGATCTCCTTAGTCTGATCAGGTTAAATAGAACACCTTGGGCCTGGTGCCGGCTTCGGGCAGCAGAGCGTGATAATGCCGTTCCCGGAGCAGTTTGTTGACTTCGCTGTCGGGATCGTCGAGATCGCCAAAATGCATGCACTTGGTAGGGCACACCGCCACGCAGGCGGGGTCCAGCCCTTCCTTAACCCGATGCACACAGAAGGTGCATTTATCCACGTAGCCGTCCGGATGCACAAAGCGGGCGTCGTAGGGGCAGGAAGCGATGCAGGCTTTGCAGCCGGTGCATTCATCGTGGTCGACCAAGACAATTCCGCCCACATCGATGTGGCTAGCCCCGGTGGGACAACAGCGCACGCAGGGGGCGTTTTCGCAGTGGTTGCAGCGCTCGGAGCGAATCTCCATATACAGTTTCGGAAAAGCGCCGTGAACATCTTCCACAATCCAGTCACGGCAGAAGCCATCCGGCACATTGTTTTCCAGCTTGCAGGCCACCACACAGTCCGCACATCCGACACAGCGTTTGGTGTCTATAACCATTGCATATCGCGCCATTTTATTTCTCCAATCCTGTCACACATTATCTCATGTTTGCGGGCCGGTTATCGACGGCAACCGACCCGTTTTTTAATCCTCAAGCGGTTTTGCTGGCCGGTTCAAAGGTGACGAAATTGACCCGCATTCCGGTGCCGCCCATGATCGGGTCAATCTTCACCCTGGTCACCAGGCCGGCGTCATCGGCGCCGCGCAGATAAGAGCGTTTCATCCGTTTATCGGTATGACCGAAACCGTGCACCATATAGACGCAATCATGCCGGATGCGTTCGGTTACCTTGGCCCGGATCTTATTGGAACGCGCCCCATCCTGATTGACCAGCACAACATATTCGCCATTTTTAATTCCGTGCAGTTTGGCCACTTTGGAATTGATCCAGACTTCGTTTTCAATCTTAATTTCGGTGAGCACCGGGTTATTGGTGGTGCGGCCAAAGGTGTGCATGGGCGCCCGGCCGTAGAGCAGCCGGTAAAAACCTTCCGGCGGCTCTTCGTGATGGGTGTAGCGCGGAATCGGGTCGAACCCGTATTCCGCCAGTGTTTCCGAATACAATTCAATTTTCCCGCTGGGGGTATTGAATTCCACCGGGGCGCCTTCTTCCAGGTAGAGCTGCTGTTTTTCGTCTTCCAGGTGGATCACCCCTTTTTCCTTCATCTCGGCCAGACTGGAGCCAATCGACTTGAGACGGTATTCCAGGTACTCTTCCATATTTTTCCAGGGGAAGTAACGCCCTAATCCCATTTTGTTGGCCAGTTCTTTTGCAATCCACCAGCCCGGCTTGGAATTGTATTTGGGTTCAAACGCCGGGGCGCGCAGAGCTACGGTTGGCGTCCGGCCGGGCGAAGTGCGCAGATCGTCGTAGCGCTCCAGGTAGGAACATTCCGGCAGCACCACGTCGGCATAGCCGGTAATTTCCGCCGGCATCAGGTCAATTGCCGCCAGGAACTCCAGGCTCTGGATTGCTTCAATGGTCTTTTGCGGCTGGGGAAGCGTATGGATCAAATTGGTTCCGTAAACAATCCACCCTTTAAAGGAGCAATCGCGTTCCGGGGTGGGAATGGTGGCCTCGCAAATACCGCTGGCCAATCCCAGGCTGGCCAGGGGATACTGCCCCGGAAAGGCTTGTCGCCAGTTTCGTTTATACTTGGGATATTTGGGGGTCGGATATTTGTCGATGTGGGCTTTATTGGGATAATAAAACCCGCCCCGGCGTCCCCAGCTTCCCAGCAGGGCGTTGATGATGGCCCCGGCCCTGACCCGCTGGGTGTCGTCGCCGTACCAGGTCACGTGGCGCCCCGGATGAACAAGTGTGGCCGGTTTATGATGGGCCATTTCCCGGGCGGTTTTGCGGATAACATCCGGTTTAATCGTAGTAATGGGATAGGCCCACTCCGGGGTGTATTCCTTGACGGCTTCTTTCAATTGCCGGAAGCCGACCGTGTATTTACGCACATACTCGCGGTCGTATAATTCTTCTTCGATCAGCACATGAATCCAGGCCAGCAGCAGGGCCAGGTCTGTGCCGGGCCGTATGGGCAGCCAGTATTTGGATTTGCCGGCGGCAGTGGAATAACGGGGATCGACGGTAATCACCGTGGCGCCGTTGCCCACGGCATCGGCAAATTCCTGCACCTGGGTGTTGTGCATGTTTTCGCCAAGGTGGCTGCCAATCAATACGATGCAGCGGGCGTCGCGCAGATCGGTGCGCTCCGGCGAGGAAACCGCTTCGCCAAAGGTAAGCAGGTAGGCTTCCTCGCGCGGGCCCCGGCATTGCGCATAAGAAGGGGCGGCAATGTTATTCGAGCCATAAGCCCGCAGCAAATGTTTGAAATAGGAGCCGCCCGAGCCGTGTGTAAACAGGGCCACGCACTCGGGGCCGTGTTTCTCGGCAATCTCTTTTAGCTTGTCGGCCGTAAATTGAAGCGCCTCATCCCAGGTCGCTTCGCGAAAGGTTTGCTTTCCGCCCACGGTGGTGCGGATCAGGGGAGTCTTGAGCCGTTCATCGTCCAGGTAAGCGCCCAGGCCGCCGGTTCCGCGAGGGCAGAGCCGCCCGTTGGAATTGGGGTCGTTGGGATTACCGGTGATTTTCCAGGGTTTTCCGTCTTTAACATGAACCCAACCGGCGCATTTCCAGAAGCAGATTTCGCAAACGGTAGGGGTGAGCGTTGTCTGACCATCGCCCGGGCCGGCCAGCAGTTCCTGTAACCCTTGCGGATGACGACTGCTTGCCAATGAATTAAATAAACTGCCGGCTACGGTCAGTCCACCAATTCCCAGGCCGCTGATCTTGATGAACTCTCTTCGTGAATAAGATTTGCCCATGGTGAACCTCTTTACTTAATGATAGAGTTGTGTGTACAACAGTTTTTTCAGATTTTCGCATCGCAACGCCGTTTTATAGACGTCACACTCCCGGCAGTTTTTGTCCCGGCATACCGGGGGAAGCTCATCCTTCATCATCCAGCAAGGTTTGGAGGGGTGTAAAAATGCCGGGCAGCGACTCCGGTCATGTTCATAAGAACAGGGCAGTATCTCCCAGCAGGGGATCAACGCCAGCAGCCGCCGGATGCCTTCGATGTTCAATCCCTTTTCTTTGATAAACTTGCGAATACAGCCGATCCAATGAATATCGGCGTCGGTGAAAACACGTTGTCCCGACTCTGTTTTCTCGATTAACAACAATCCTTCCCGCTCATACATGCGAATCGTTTCCACCGCTACGTTTAGTCTCCGGGCAACTTCACCAATTTTGTAATGAATCGGGGAATATGCAGACCGGCTCATCACTGGCCCCTCCCCTTTTCGGCAACGGCAAATACTGTATTTTTTAATACAGGCGAGATGAACAATTTCTGAGATGCTCCGGACATTTCCACTACCCCTCTCTACTTAACTCAATCGCAATATAGTAATACATGCTTGTGAAAACCCTAACATACGTCAGCAAAAAGGGTGATTTTTATCAGCAATTTTTGCTGATAAAAGACCACATAAAAAACTGATAAACATCAGCTTTTAAAGTGGTCTTTGTCGAGAACATTATCGGAATCGGTTGGGAGGTAAAGGGTGGGAGTTGATCGGCCCGGCCGGTTTAGAGCCGCCTGACCGGCCAGCACAAGAGAACCTCCCGGGACAGAAATCCACGAGAGGTTCTTTTGAAAATCGGGGTTACCGGGAACGTTGCTTGTTTCCGCTTCGCCCTTTTCAGGGTCTTACCCGACTATGCCGGGTTTGCCGGGAGGCCGATTACGCTGCCGAAGACGCCCCGGCCGGCCGGAGCCGAAGTATGCGGAAACGCTCAGATGAGTTTTTGCCAGTCGGGGCGGGATTTATCGGGTTCCCAGTAGATATCGTAGACTTCCATCAGCTTTACCCGGGTAGCCTGGAGGCGGTTTTCCATCACCAGGGCAATACGTTTCATCACCTGGAATCCGAATTCGTGATCATCTTCGATAAGCCCGCGTATTGCCTTGCCGTTAAGCGCCAGCACCCGGGTTTCTTCCTTCGCTTTGGCGTCAAAATGCCAGCGGTGGGGCGGGTAGAGCCAGGACCATCCCAGCACATCCCCGGCGCCAATCGGCTGAACGGTCACCGGCCCGCGATTCGGTGCATAGACCTCCAGCGAGACCATCCCGGAAAGAACCAGGTAAAACATGTTCGCTTCCTGGCCGTCTCTAAAAATGTATTGACCGGGATTGAAGCGCATTTCCGAGGTATGCTGGACCAGCTTCTCTACATGCTCTGCGGTAAATTCTTTAAAAAAGGGATGGTTCTGCAAAATTGTTTTTACGGCGTCCATTGCATCTCCTTTACTGTCTAAGTGTTCTGTCCCACTAAATAATGTATCCTATATAAATCCAGATATTGTAAACGAGTTGAATGGAGCCGGCCGGCTACAACGGCAGTAAAACGATAAATAATTTCATACCCTAACTGATAGTCTTCTTTGAACAGTTCCCGCAATTTAAGAGCATCCAGGGCCATTGCTTTGACCGCCGTTTTAGCCTGCACATCAAACTCCCATTTGTGGGGCGGGACCAGCCAGGACCAGCCGACCACCTCTCCCCCTTTTAATTTCTGAATGACGACCGGGCTGTGCTCTGCCGAGTAGACCTCCACGACCGCTTCGCCTTCCAGAAGCAGATAAAAAATATCCGCAGCCTCTCCGGCGCGAATTAAGAATTCCCCGGCGGCAAACCGGGCGGGCGCCGCAATCCCGGCCAGTTTTTCAATCAGAGCCGGATCGAGACCTTCTAAAAACGGATGTTGACGCAACGCTTCGGTGTTGGTGTTCATCTCATTCTCCCATCTGATGATATTTTTTACCGGAAACCAAATCTTCATCCCTTGCTGAACCACATCAACTTAAGCAGCCAACTATGGGATTTCAATAAATGTTATATTTTGGGGAGGACGCCGGCGCAGTTCTCAAAAAATCTTATTGGATTTCCGGGCTGCCGCCAAACGGTTCCGTTGGAAAAGCAACGCTGTTATTGAAAAAACAGCGCCGCTACCGCAGGACAACCGGGTGGATTCGCCGCCCGGCATACCAGACTTGATTTCCACAGCGAAATTCGCTATCTTGATGCGATGGCTGGGTTATGGGGTAACGGGGCCTTCCTAATCGAAACTATTTTTTCATCCATATATATCATCCCACCGGGCAGTTCGCGGCGTGCGCTTACGGCATCCCCAGTTTTCATTATTTAAACCAAACAGTATTTTGTCAGACTATTGAGAATATCATGGGCATGTTGGGCCAAACCATAGCGCATTATCGAATCATCGAAAAAATTGCCGAAGGCGGTATGGGCGTGGTCTACCTGGCGGAAGATCAGCGTCTGCATCGTAAAACCGCTCTTAAGTTTTTAGTTCCGGAGTTTTTGCAGGACGACCGGGCCCGGCAGCGCTTTGAGACCGAGGCCCGAACCATCGCCCAGTTGAACCATCCCAACATCGTCACCCTTTATGATCTCCAGGAAAACAACGGCGATTATTTTCTGGCTATGGAATATGTTCCCGGCCCTACTTTGCGGGAACTATTAAATGATTGGCAGGACAATCCGGAACAGGTGCAGTCGGAATGGACCCGGGAGCGGATAACCGGTATTGCGATGCAAATCTGCGAAGGATTGCAGGAAGCCCATCAGCATGGCATTATTCACCGTGATCTGAAGCCGGAGAATATCATCATCACCCCGGCAGGGAAGCTGAAGATTCTCGACCTGGGGCTGGCGAAACTAAACAGTGATACGGTTGATGAACAACCCGGCAGCGGGTCGCTGTACTACATGGCGCCGGAACAACTGCTGGAGCAGGAAGCGACGCCGCAGACGGATATCTGGGCGCTGGGAGTGATTTTATACGAGCTGATTTCCGGTCAGCGGCCTTTTGATGGGCTTCACACCCCGGGGATTATCTATGCGATTTCCAACGAGGCCCCGCCGCCCCTGGAATCCCGCGTTGGCGACATCCCTGGTGGGTTGAACACGCTAATCCGGCATTGCTTGGAAAAACGCAGCAGCGACCGTCCGGCGAACATCGAACAGGTGAAAGAGGCGCTGCTTAGCCTTTCCAGCCCTGCCGGCTCTGCGGAAATACGCACTCCGGATTTACAACAGCCGTTAAAAAAGCACAGGCTCAAGATTGCCATTACGGTAACGGCGCTGCTCCTGGGGATAATGATCTGGAAGGCGATCGTTTATAATTCCATTCCGGAAGAAAAGCGGATTGCCGTGCTGCCTTTTGTGGATGTAGACCAGACTGAAGAGAACCGGGTGTTTGGCAACGGCCTGGGTGAATATATCTCCAGCGAGCTGACCCGTTGGGAGAATCCCGAGGGATCGCTCTGGGTGGTGCCGTTCTCGGAAGTTCGCCGGTTAAAAATCTCCAGCGCCGGAGAGGCCCGGGAGCACCTGGGCGTTAATTTAGCCATTGGGGGCAGCGTGCAGCGCTCGGCCAATCAGACCATCCTGACGCTAAACCTGATCGATGTCCAGCAAATGCGGCAACTCCGTTCTACGGTGATTAAAGATCCTTCCGGCAATCTGGCGGCCTTGCAAAGCAGTATTTTTCAACGTATCGCAGAAATGCTCTCGGTGGAACTGCAACCGCGGCAGGCTGTTCGTGTGGAACAATACACCTCCATTGCCCCGGGCGCGTACGAGTTCTACCTGCTGGGCAGAGGATACCTGATGGATTACAACCGGGCCGAGAACCTCGATCAGGCGGTTCGCCTGTTCCGCCAGGCCATCGACAAGGATCATAACTACGCCGCCGCCTTTGCCGGATTGGGAGAGGCCTACTGGCGCAAATACCAGTTCAGCAAGGACACCTCCTGGGTCGATTTGGCGGTGCAAAACAGTCAGCGCGCCATTGCTCTCAATAGCCAAATGGTTCCGGGATTGATTACCCTGGGGATGATCTACCGGGGCACGGGACGCTACCGGGAGGCGGTGCAGACCTTCCAAAAAGCCCTGACAATTGATCCCCAAAACTCCCAGGCCTACCAGGAACTGGCCGGCGCCTACAGCAACCTGGGCCAGCCGGAGCAGGTTGAGCAAACCTACCATAAGGCCATCCGCCTGAAGCCATACTATTGGGCCAATTATTACGACCTGGGACGCTTCTACTATAGCCGGGGCGATTATTCCAAAGCAGAAGAACAATTCTTAACGGTGATCAGCCTGACGCCTAAGAACTATAAAGTTTATCGAAATTTAGGGGGCATCTATTCGCTCCGGGAACGCTATGGGGAAGCGCAAAAAATGCTGGAGAAATCGATTGGCATTAAACCGAATTATGGGGCGTATTCCAATTTAGGCGCCCTGTTTTTTATCCGGGAAGAATATCGCAAGGCGGCGCGTATGTTCGAAAAAGCGCTGGAACAGAATGACCGCTATTACCGCATTTGGGGCAACCTGGGCGTCTGTTATAAAATGCTTTCCGGGGGGAGTTTGCGGGCGGAGAAGGCTTTCCGAAAAGCCATCGAACTTGCCGAAGCGGGGCTCCGGGTGAACCCGAAGGACACCAAGGCGCTCATCGGCCTGGCCAATTACCACGCCAACCTGCAGGAATTTCAACCGGCTGAACAGTACCTGAAACAAGCGCTAAATTCAGCGCCGGACGACTTGCAACTGCAATTCCGGAGCGCCGAAATTTATATGCTGATGAACAAGCCGGAAATTGCCCTGTCGTATTTGGAGAAAGTACTGGCGCGGGGCTATTCGCAAAAACTGGTGCGGCAGTCGGATGTATTCCGAAAGTTATTGAACGATCCGCGTTTTGAAAACCTGCTTGCCAAGAAGGCGAACAACTAATTGCCGATGCATCTTTAAGATGCGAATCGAACTGTTCTGCATGGATCATTACAGCCCTTCGCGCAGAACATCCATAAGCTTATAAAAGTCATTGGGAACGTCGTTATTGCGGCGGTAACAGGGAAAACAAGTTTTTTATTCATCCATAACGGAGGCCTAATTATGGCAACTCACCGTGTACGTATCAGTACCGATGCAGCGGGAAATGTCGTCAATATCTCACCGACGCCGCTGAAAGTCCGAAGCGGCGACCAGGTGGTTTTAGCATATGAGCCGGAAACAAGAGGCGCGACCAGTTCGTTAACGGTAAAAATGAGCGAAGATCTGTTTTGCGCTCAGGCCGACGGAAACCAGGTGGTTCGGGAAGTTAAAATACCGATGAACGGCACGATGGAAGTATTCATCACACCCCGGGCCAGGCCCGGCAGTTTTATGTACGAGATCAACCGGCAGCGTTCCACCACGCCGGATATTATCGTAGATGATGATTAATCTGGCCCGCCGGGGGGGATGACTCTCCCCCGGTTTTTTTCAACCCGTCTTAGCATCCTCCCTCCCACCCGATCCCTGTGCATTCCGCTGAATCTTTCTCTGACGTCGCTGCGTAAACAAACTTATCCGGCCGCGAAGCCGGCGGAAGAAAAAAGGAGGTTGTCATGCGTATTATCTACATCATATTGATCGGGTTTTTAGCCTATACCCCGGTTAAAGCCATAGCTGGGGAGACATCCGCCCCCTCAAAAACGATAAAAACATTTCAGCTTAAACAGAATTATCCCAACCCGTTCAACCCCTCGACGACCATCGAGTTTGTTCTGCCGCGAGAGGCAAGGGTGCACCTGAACGTCTACAACCTGCTCGGTCAGGAGATTCAAACTCTCTTCAACGGCTTTCTCCCGGAAGGCCTGCATAAAATAACCTGGGACGGCAGAGATCGCGCCGGCAACCCGGTTGCCAGCGGGGTGTATTTTTACCGGTTGGAGTCCGGAGCTTCCGTACAGGTGAAACGGATGGTTTTGATTCGCTGAGGCATTAATATCTCTGGGTCACAATAAATCGCACCAAAAAACACCTCGCAGAACGGGGCGTTTTTTGGTTCAATATGAATTCGGTGGGTGAAAGTGGCTCGGTAGCCGCAAGCTTTAGATTGCGGCGAGGTAATGCGCAGACATAAAGTCTGCGCCTACCAACATTTACTTAGTTTGACGCAGAATAGCGCTGATAAGAGCGGTTCTCCACTGAGGAAATTTTTTTAGGATTTAATCTGATTGACCGTCTATTTTCAACTCAGGAGGGTTATCGAGGCGTGAAAAAATTCGAGAAGACCGCCGGTTCTCAGGTAACCGCGTTCCGGCCTGCGCTTCAATGTACGGGAAGCGGGAGGGGAAACAGGAGGAGTGTCAAGCTTCAGCTTGACAGCGATACGTAGACGATAATTCTCTCCAGCAAGATAGAAATTATTGTCACGGCCAAACTGAAGTTTGGTGTTCCTCTTTTGTCCTCCTCGTTCCAAGCTCCCGCCTGAAACGCACTTTTCACTCTAAGCTCCGCTTACATTGCCAAGACTACAGGAGTACCCGCACACTTTAGACTGCACATATTTACTCCCGTTGGTGTCTTTGTTGCTACGGCGGTGTTTCGCAATTCCGGCAGACCGGAATGCGGCTACCAGATCAAATTATATTCGCGGATTAATTCACGCCTCTATAAAAAATTAAAACGATTCTGCCCCAATCAAAAAAAGAAACGCCCCGGTATGCGGGGCGTTTCTTTTTTTGATCAATGTTTTACGGGTAAACTTACTTAATCAACACCGCTTTTTGGACCTGTTTTTGATTACGACTTTTTAACACCACGTAATACAATCCGGAAGGCATTCCCTCTGCGTTCCACACCACCTGGTGTTCACCGGCAGTTTGAACCCCGGCAGTTAGCCTGGCGATCTCCTGGCCGAGCAGGTTATAAACGGCCAGGGACACTTCTGTGCGTTCCGGCAGAGAATAGCGAATGGTGGTGCTGGGATTAAAGGGATTCGGATAAGCCGGATAGAGTTTGATCTGCTCAGCAATCCGGGGCTTAGGGTCGTCGCCCAGGCCGGTAACCGCAAACGCAGCATCGTAGGCGTTGACAATCCCCCAGCCCATCTGGTTGTTGGGGTTGGCGGCATTGCTGGCCGTATTGTGCATGGCGTTAATGACATCCATATTGGTGGCATTGGGGTTGGCCTGTAAAATTAACGCGGCCGCCCCGGCAGCCAGCGGACAGGAGAGAGAAGTTCCCGATGCGGTTGTGTAGCCTGTGGGGCTATAGGGGCTGGCGCAGTAAGTCGAGGAACCGAGCGCCATGACGTCCGGTTTGATCCGGCCGTCTGCGGTGGGGCCCATAGAGCTGAAGCTGGTGCGGTTGCCGTTTGCACTCACTGCGCCGACAGACAGGACGCTATCGCCATCGGTAGGCGAGACTATAGTGTTTTCCGGGGGAAACGCGGAGCCCTCATTACCGGCAGAAGTTACCACAATAATTCCCCGGCTGGCGGCAATATCGGCGCCCTGCACCACGATAGTGGTATTCCCATCCATGTCCTGCCAGGTATAGTCAAACTCGCCGTTGGTAAAACCGTCCCGGTAGCCCAGCGAGCTGCTGATCACGTCGGCGCCCAGGCTGTCCGCCCATTCTGCGCCGGCCACCCAGTGGTCTTCCTCGATATGGCGTTCCCAGTCGGTGTTCTCGGTTTTGGCCAGGAGGTAATTGGCGCCATACGCCGGACCAATCAATTCCCCTTCTTTAAAACCGCCCTGGGCGCTCAAGGTTAAGGTGCCGTGATTCCCGGAACCCATCTGACCCGGCTCGTCGGAAACAATGCTGTCTCCGTTTACAAAATCCCAGGCGGCCAGGATATTCAAATGCTGCAGGGATTCGTGCTGGAGATTGTTAAACCCGGCGTCCAGGTTGGCGATGGTTACACCCGAGCCGTCGTAGCCCAGGTCGTGCAAAGCAACTACGTTGATTTGCAAATTCTGATTCAGCGATGAGCCGTAGTCCAAGGAATGAGTCCCCTCAATGGGCGGAGTGGGCAGATCTTCCGGGGGAACCGTTTCCAGGTCCGGCAAGGGTTTGGTGGCTGTAAACACCCAATCAATTTTCTTTACAAACGGCAGCCCGGCCAACTGCTCGATCTGCGCCTTGGTCGCTTCCACGGATACGGCGTTCAGCCAGCGGGATTTATGACGCAAGCGTTGCACCCTTTCTTTTACCCGGGCGACATAACTTGCCTCTACCGGAATATCGTAAAAATCGACCAGGTTGTTGGCGCCGCGGTTGCGCAAACGGCGCTGATAGGCCCGGGGGATCAGGCTTTGTTCGGTCTGTTCCAGTTTTAGGTTTAAATCGGTTCCTTTATCTGTAAAATAAACCCAGGCAAGCGCGGTTTCATCGCTGCTTTGAGATTTTAAAATTTTCTCCAGGCGATGGCTTAGTTTACCGGCGTCCTGGGCGCTTACCAGGCTGGAGAACCCTAAAGCAATTAAGATGAGAAAAATGGTATAAAAACGCATTAAAAATACCTCGTGTTATGGATTTGATTTTGCGGAAATTCAGAAAAGAAGGTTGGGAGTGTTTCGGTGTGTAGCATCAAAACTATTATGTCCTCTGGTTGTGACGACTTGAAGTGCGCCAAATATTTAGCGCCAAAGTAACTGTAATACGAATAAGCTGTAAATTAGATTCGAATACTGCAAGTTAAGATACAAACAGGCGAATATTTTTGGCGCACCGGAACATTTTAAAATCTCTTGAATCCAGAACCAAGCATTTTCTGAAACAGGCTGCCTTGTGCTTGCTGCCCCGGCAGACTAAGAACCTTAATCACGAATCATGTTTTGATTTAAGTGTATAACAATACCTCGCCCTCAATCCCCCTCATGAATTTTGATTAAATAACCGGGCCATATCTGATTACCGGTAGACGCCCCGATAAAACGGGATGTAAACACAGGCTTCTCCCGAAGGGATGCCTTTGGCAAGACTGCGCATATTTACTCTGATTACTGGCAGGCGCAGGCTTTAGACTGCGAATAGCGGTGTTTCGCAATTCCGGCAGACCGGAATGCGGCTACCGGCTTACAGGCTTTTTAAAACAGCCCGGTTAATTTTTCAAAGTCCATA
>JAJRYW010000192.1 GCA_024275555.1 Calditrichota bacterium
CACCGCCGCCACCGGAACCACCACCACGGTGTTAACCCTGCGCTGGCAGAACAACAATGTCAGCGTGGACAGCGCCTGGGCCGGGATAATGCGCAGCACCATCAGCTTTCCGGACCAGCAGAAAACCAAGTTTATCGAGATGTGGGTGCGCGGCAACACCGGCCAGGTGAATATCGATGTGGGGCGGATCAGCGAAGACTACTGGGTGCGCGGCGAATTCCAATTTCCCAATGAACCTCCCCAGCCGTCCTATGGCAATTTGAACACCGAAGATTTTAACTTTAACGGTTTGCTGGATGTGGAAGAAGGCGAAGACGTGGGGATCGACGGCTGGCCGGGTGTTGACGGCAGCAACGCCCCCGGAGACGCCGGCGACGACGATTGGGCCGATCCCCGCTCCACCCGGCCCCAGTTTGACCGCATCAACGGCACCGAGGGCAACTCGGAACGCCGCGGCTCCCGCTTTCCCGACACCGAAGACCTGGACGGCGACGGATCGGTCAACCTCTTTAACGATTATTTCGAATACAGCTTCGACCTCTCCGATCCGCACAGCCCTTTTTTCGTCAGCGAAACCCGTTTTGATGACGGCTCCCCCACCGGATGGAAACTGTACCGCATTCCCCTTTCCGAGTTCCGCTTTAAGGTTGGCGATCCCGACACCACCTTCCAGCAGGTTCTCTACGTGCGTTTATGGCTGAACAACCTGGAGAAAAAACCCGGGCAGTACGACTCGCTGCAAATCGCCACTTTTGATTTTGTCGGCAATGAGTGGGAAGAAGAGGGCGTGGCCTTGAACGACACCCTGAAGCCGGTCATTAATGAAGACTTTTTTGGGATTACGGTTTACAACACCGATGAACATTCCGCCGCCCCGACCAACTACGTCAGCCCGCCCAATGTATCCGGGATCCGGGACCGGATTACCAGGGCGGTTTCCAAAGAACAATCGCTGGTGATGGAGTTGATCGAACTGCCCGATTCCGCCCGCGCCGAAGCGAAAAAACAGTTCCGGGAGCCAATCAACCTGATCAATTACAAGCGCCTGAAAATGTTTGTTTACGGGCGCGATCTCAATGCTGACGCCGGCCAGGATTCGGTGGTCTTTTTCCTCCGTTTTGGCCCCACCGATAAGATTTTCTATGAATACCGCCAACCCGTTTTTGCCGGGTGGGCCGCCAAAAATGAAGTAATCATCGATTTTGAGGAGTTGGCCCGCACCAAGTAGGAGGAGTACCTCGATTTCCGAAACGGCGTTCCCGATTCTATTAACGGCTTCCCGGTGCACCGCCGGCCGGACCCCAACTTCCCCTGGAAAGAGTTTGTGGTGGTGGGAAACCCCGGGTTGCACAATATCCGCTATTTTGTAATCGGGGCGGTAAACCTTAGCGGGGAGACGCTTTACGACAAGGAAATCTGGCTGGATGAAATGCGGGTGACCGGGGTGGAGCGCCAGACCGGTACAGCCATGCGCCTGATGACCGATTTAACCCTGGCGGATATCGGGGCGTTCCGGGCCGAATGGGAACTGGTGGACGACAACTTCCGCAAACTGCAGCAACAGTTTGCCAGCACCAACGGCAAAGACCAGACCAGGGAGCGCCAAACCTATAACGCCAGCCTCCGGCTGCAAAAGTTTCTGCCGGAGAGTTGGGGGCTGGAAATTCCCATCGACGGGCGGATTACCCGCAGCCGCGATGTACCCAAATATTTTTACAACAGCGACCAACGCACCAATTATGAGTTGAGCGGCGCCAATAAATTGAAGGCGCTTTTCGGCGCACAAACCATTACCCCGGAATTGGAAGAGCAGATTTCATTCACCCGCCAGCGCTCCATCGGCGGCACCATCAAGCGGAAGAACCGCCCTAAAGATCCCTGGTACTTGCGCTACACCCTGAACCAGTTTACCCTCGATTTGGATTGGTCGGAGCGCGATCATCATAACCCGACCGTGGAGTTCGAGCGAAATACGACCTTCCGGAGTTCGTTCTCGTTTAAAGTGCCCTTTGGGAAGAAAAATTTCATCAAGCCTTTCTCCTGGATGGGGAAAAACCGCCTGGCCCGTTTGCTGAGCACCCAGAAACTGTACTACACGCCTACTACGGCAAACATGAATATGAGCCTGAATGACAACGCCACCCAGAGTAAAAACCGTTTGGAAACCCAGGCCTCCGCGCCCAATATCAGCGTCAAAACCAGCCGGAAGTTTACCGTCAACTATAAATTGCTGGATAATCTGCAGGTCGATTTTACGCGCGACTACCAGAGCGATCCCCGGCTTACCCGCAAAGATTCGCTGGTGGACAGCACTACGATTGTACCTACGTTCGGAACAAATAATAAACGGGCCCGCGATGTTATCAACGATATTTTCTCCGAGTTCAATTTTGGCCAGGATCGCCGCATTTCCCAGCGCTTTGGAGTGCGCTATAAGCCCAAGCTGTTCTCCTGGCTATCTTCCAATTATACCTACACCTCCGATTTTATTTACTCGCTCGACCGGCCCCAGATCAACGCCCGGAACGCCAATTTAAATAAGAATCAAAACGTGCATGTGGAATTTAAGCTGGCCACCTTGCTGAGTAAAATTTACAATCCCAAGTATAAGACCAAGCGAAGTAAACGCAGCAAACGCGGCGGCCGGCAGGGAAGCAAACAAAAGGAAAAAGAAGACGACAAAAAGAAGGAGAAAGAGGGGGAAGGGGATAAGAAAAAATCTTCCCGGCCCGGTTTTACTCCTCCCAACCCGCTCAAGTTAATGTGGTCGTTCTTAAACGGCTTCAAAACCATCTCGATGGATTTCAAATTCCAGGATTCCTATTCCCATAATAACCTGGAACGAATACCGGTTTGGCAGTACCAGTTTGGCTTCCGCAACACCCCCCAGGCCGGGGTGGATACTACCTTTAATAAAGCTTTTGTCCGGCCGGCGATCAAAAAAAGCGAAGGAGTGGATGGAAGCGTGCAACTGGATTTGGTGCGCAGTTTAAAGGCCAGCCTGAAGTACAACTACCAGAAAGTAGATAACCAGACCAGCCAGCAGCGCACCCAGTCGATCAGCAATACCGTCTTTTTTACCGGGGACGACCCCGACGCCGACAAAAAACCCTGGTGGGATTTTATCCCCGACTGGCGATTGACTCTCTCCGGGGTGGAAAAGTGGCCTTTGTTTAAGAAATTTGCCCGCACCGCCACACTGGAACACTCCCGCAGCGGTAAATTCTCGGAAAGCTCCCGCTTTATTGCCGATGTACAAAATCGCGACAACTGGAGCTATAATATCAGCTATCAGCCCTTCCTGGGGTTGAACGTAAATACCGTCTGGGGAGTTTCGGCCAATCTGCGCATGAATAACAACACCACCATCGACTATCGCACCGCCGGGGCGGTGACCCGCCGGCAACAGTCCGGAATAAACTTCAGCCTGGCTTACTCGGTCTCCAAGGGATTCCATCTGCCCTTGCCCTTCCTGAGCAAACGGCTCCAGAATGAAATCCAGTTCCAGTTGGCCTTCGACAAAACCAACAGCAGCAGCTTTTCCAAAAGTGTAAATGATGCGGATTTTTCGGAACTGGATGTCTCCAACAGTTGGAAGTTCCGACCGTCGATTACTTATCGTTTTAGTCCCAAGGTGAACGGCACGGCCTTTTACGAACAGAGTTCATCGACCAATAAGCGCACCGGCACCACCAGCGCCAAAGAGTTTGGCATCAATGTCAACATTGCCATACGCTAATCCGGATGGACCATTATAGACCCGTGAATTCGTATGAAAATGAAATTGTTTAAATATGATGAACGAGTTTCCCGTGAAATTTCCCCACCCCGGCCCTCCCCGAAATCGGGGAGGGAGGCCGGTTTCCCCCCGATTTCGGGCTTCGTCGTGAGCTCAGTCGAACGGGGATTAAGGGGGGACATTACTATTGCTTGAAGGCAACTACACAAATACATTTCATTTTTTCGGAAACTAATTCACGTCTCATTAAAAAGCATCCCGGGAATTGTGATGACGAAAGCCAAAACCTATATTGAACTGACTTTGCCGATTGAGGGGGTAAACACGGATACACTTTCCGGCCTGGTGCAGCGGCATGGCAGCCTGGGTGTGCAGGAACTGGAAGATCAATGGATCGTCTATTTTCCCGGCGATTGGTCGGCAGAGCAAATCCGGCAATTTTTAAGCGATACAACAGCCCTCTTTCCCGATCTGGATCAATCTGCCGTCCGGGTGAAGCAGCAGCCCTACCAGGACTGGAACGCCGAATGGCGAAAGTTCTTTAAGCCCTTCGAAGCGGCGCCGGGATGGTGGATTCGCCCGCCCTGGGAAACACTGCCGGCGGGGGCCGGCGGAGAAGCAATAATTATCGATCCCCAAATGGCCTTTGGCACCGGTCACCATGAAACCACCCGCCTGATGATGGAGTGTCTTCTGGCGCAGCCGGCGACCGGCAAAGACGTGCTGGATTTAGGCAGCGGCTCCGGAATCCTGGCAATTATGGCCCGTAAATTAGGCGCTGCATCGGTCTGGGGGATTGATATTGACCCGGAGGCCGTCGAGAACGCCCGGCATAACAGCGAGCTGAACCGGGTGGATCAGGTGCGTTTTTCCGTCGGGGATATTGACCTGGCAGAAAAGGCACATTTTTCGCTGATTTTGGCCAATATCCACTTCGAGGTGCTGGCCAATTGGCCATTGCAACTCTACCACTTGCTGCTCCCGGGAGGGCGATTGATCATCTCCGGATTGCTGCGCAGCGATACAGCCCGAATTTCCTATCTTTACAAACAAGCCGGTTTTTTGATTGTCGATCAGCGCGATCTGGGAGAATGGTCGGCCTTGATCTGGGAACGGGGGGAATAGAAAAGGTAGTCCACGAATTACACGAATTGTCACGAATAGATCATATTGCAAATTAAATATTTGTTTTTACTAATACTATGTCATTTTGAACGGAGCGAAGCGTAGAGAGAAATCTGCACGCATTCGCTACAATTGTTGTTAAAATAAATAATTGCACTTAAATAAAAGACACATCGTATTTGCTGGCTTCGACAGCTCAGCCAGCAGTTCCAGCCAGGAGGCTGAGCTCGTCGAAGCCGGTAGATGTCTGAAAAAGCGTCGTTTATTCAATGCCATTTATTTAAAACTGGACGACAAAAAGCAAAATTTTTTGATTAGAAAGGAAACCTATATGCGAATCCATTTTTATGGGATAATTCTTCTGGCGCTGCTCTTTTTGCTTGCCGCTTGCGATGAGGAAAAAGGGCCGCTGGAGAGCGAGACCCCCTTTACGGTGGAGATTCTGCAACTGCCCGCTCAATTGAATCTCCAGGGCAATTTTCGCTACACCGTTTATGTGCGGGTAACACATCCGGATGGGCCGGAAGGGATCGATACCGTGGTGGTGCACTTCTTTGCCGGCGCCCCCGATCCAATCCTGTCGTTGCCGCTCTTTGACGACGGCGAAGCGCTTCATCCCGGCGACGGCGATGTGGCGGCCGGCGACAACATCTACTCCAACCGTTTTAGCCCGGTAGACCCGGTGGTGTTCCCGGAAGGGGGCGTCTCGGTTCAGGTGGAGGTGGTAGATCGCAACGGTGTGGTATTAAAAAGCGAGACGGTGGTTTTGCAAGCGCTGCCCAACCCGGCCCCGGTCATCGTATCCACCGATGCGCCGGATACGTTGCGCTCCGGGTTTGATCCCACCGCTGTCAGCGTTGTGGTGCAGGATAGCGTGGGCGGTATTGATGTGACGGGAGTACAGCTACAGGTCAAGCGCAACGGATTGGTTGTCAGCGAAGACAGCCTGCGTTTTGCCGAATTGCTCGGCGAGGACTCGGTGCGCTATCAAATCACCTTGGACTCCAGCTTTGCCGCCGAGCGTCTCGGCGACTATATCCTGGAGTTCGTCGCCCGGGATAAGGCGGATAATCTTTCCGAACCGCTCTCCAAACCGGTTTTTCTGGAAAATAGCGCTCCGCGGGTGTTCAATCCCCAATTGCCGGATACCTTGCTGCGCTCCTCCGGGCTGTTGCTGGTGCAGGTTCAATCCGACGATCCGCAGGGGTTCACCGATATTGATTCGGTGTACTTCCGTTCCTTAAAGCCGGATAGCACCTTCTCCGGAGACGGCTTTCATTTTGTCCTCTTTGACGACGGAAGCAATGGCGATCCGGTTGCCGGCGATGGGGAGTTCTCCTGGCAGATTACCATCCCGGCAACCGCGCAATTGGGGCGATACACTTATTTTTTTAATGCACGGGATAAGGTGGGAAATCTGTCCGAGACGGTGCAGCGTAGTTTTGTGCTGGCGCCGTGATGAGGAACGAGTAAAAGATGGCAGGTAAGACAAATAATCAATTATAGACCCGTGAATTAGTATGAAAATG
>JAJRYW010000193.1 GCA_024275555.1 Calditrichota bacterium
CATCCAGCACCCCGGTGATTGCCGCCAGGATAACGCCGATGAGCAGATAGCCGTTCATAAACAGCGGCGCCGTTATGCCGGCCAGGATCAGCCAGAAAACAGTGATCCGGTTGGGGGTAATCTCCGTTTCGGCAATCCGCTTCACCGCCCCAAATTCCAGGGGAGGATGGATGTATTTTGCCACAAACTCCAGCACCCCTTTGTGCACGGTTTGCTTGAGCACCAACTCCGCCTCCTGCAATTCCGCATCATTTTCAATCCGCAGCACATAGGGGGGCGCTTCCCGGCGCAAATTCTCGATGTAGGGATTAAAAGCAGCCAGATCGTACTCCTTGAGAGCGCCTGCAGCAACCGCGGCGCTTAACAGCGTCTTCAAATCAGCGGCGTCGGACTTCTGCAGGATGTTCCGCGCAGCAGGGGTCAGCCGGGCCAGGGCGCCGGGGTTGCTTCCGAATGTGGGAAAAACAGCCCGCCCATCCGCTGTTTCAGTCAGCCGGGTCAGCAAGCGGCGATCATTTAAGGCGTGGCCCTCCAGCACCAGCACGCCCCCGCGAGTTTCCCTGAGCAAATGCTCCAGCCGCGTAAAGGGATTTTCCCCGCCAACGAGATCAACGGTAATCGTCAAAGACGCCGGCCGGGGATGGCAGAAGTGCGCTAACGGGTCGATTTCCGGGCCCGTGGCAAGATAGATCTGCCGGTAGCCTAAGCGTTCCAGTTCACGCAGGTTTCGTTCCAAGAGCGTCAATCCCCACAGTTTCCGGTTTACCAGGGGATGACGAGCATCAATCCAGGCAGTTCGTGTTTCGATGATAACCTCGCTTTTTTTGATTCGTCTCCAAAATCCACGGTCGTATCCGGATTTTGTCTCTGTTCGAGAAGCAGAAACTAATCAATCCCAATTGTCCGGACTGTAATCTGAACCCGGCAAATTTAATTTAATTCACCGCTTATGCAACAGCAAAGCAGCGACAGGCATTTGCGCCTGAATAACCGGCGCTGCCAGGTTGTGGTCTTGACAAACTCCGCCTGTTTAGTGTTGCTGCCGGCTGAGCTTGTCAAAGCCGGCCGGGATCAGAATACGCTTCGATCTTGTTTTTGACCGGGCCGCGGCCTATCTTGGCAGCCTGCCGTTAATACGATGCACAAAAAGCAAAAAGGGGTCATACCCGACCGATTTTTTGGGCGTCCCGGGAAGTTTTACAAAGTTAATCTTCGATATTCACAATACCGATGAAAGCAAAACCAGGCGTAGTTATTTTTGATCTGGACGGCACTTTAATCGACACGATGGGCAGCTTTGCCGACCTTGCCGGCGATTTGATCAGCCTGCATTACGGGATACCGTTCGAGGAGAGCCGGGCCCTGTACCTGAAGACCAGCGGTATTCCCTTTAGCCATCAATTGGAGGTGCTTTTTCCCGGCCGCCCCAACAATTCCGTTGTGGCCGCACAGTTTGAATCCCGCAAAATCGGATTATTCACCCGGGAGACCGTGTCTGAGAGCACCCGGTCAACCTTGCAATGGCTAAAAGAGCACAACTACCGCACCGCGATCTCGTCCAACAATTTTCATCTGCTGGTCAAAGAATTTGCCCGCCGGGAACATCTTCCCGTGGATGTCTGCCTGGGCTATAAAGAGGGGTTTGCCAAAGGTCGTCAGCATTTCCAATATTTGGAAAGCTACTTCCGCAGGCCGTTTGGGGAGATGCTTTTTGTGGGCGATTCCCTCAAAGACGCCGAAATTGCCCATGAAAACGGGGTGCATTTTATCGGCAAAGTGGGTACATTCAGCCGGGCGGATTTTGGCAAGGCGGTCAACTCGCATCCCCTGGCAACCATCGATGAAATCCATGAAATCATCCCATATCTGGAGGAAATATGAAGGCTGTTATTTTAGCCGCCGGAACCGGCAACCGGCTGATCCATTTAACCCGGGAGCTCCCCAAAGCCCTGGTGGAAGTTCACGGCAAACCGCTCATCAATTATGCTATCGATTTTGCCGGGAAACTGGACTGCCGGGAGACCCTGGTTGTGGGCGGTTTTTATTTTGAGAAGCTGAAAAAGCACCTGGGCGGGGAAAAGCGGCCCATCACTCTTCTGGAAAATCCGGATTACCTCAAGGGCAATATTTTTACGCTCCTCAAAGCGCTGCCGGGGTTGGATGAAGACTTTCTGCTGATGAATGTGGATCACATCTACCCGCACGCCCTGGCCCGCCGCATTAACGCCGCCAAAGCGGATTTAACCGCTGTCACCGCCTTCGTGGATTTTGACCGGCCCTTGTGTGAGGATGACATGAAAGTGCTCACGGCCGATCCGCAGACGATTGCCCGCATATCTAAAAGTCTTTCGGAATTTGACGGCGGCTATATTGGCATGACCTATGTTCCCCGGGCCAAACTGGATATCTACAAGCAAGTCGCCCTCCGTACCGCCCGGGAAAATGACGGCGCCGTGGTGGAGCACATTCTGCAGGCCTTGATCCGCGAGGGGGAACCGGTGCGGATTTTTTCTGCCACGGGCATCCGCTGGCTGGAGGTGGACAATCTCCAGGATTTAAAAAACGCCCGGCGGATTTTAAAATGGGTGGATAACTATCTGGACTGAGCCGGCCCGTTTAAGTGCCTTTACACTGGTCGCAGAGCAACCCGTCCAGCTCTTTACTGCGCCAGCGACGCCGCAAATCCTGGTAAAGCGGATCGTTCCAGACTTCGGCAACGCTGCGGTTGCTGCAATTGCCGAGCAGGTTGGAGCGTTCCTGGTCGACGCAGCACATGATCATATCGCCGTTCCACATAATCCAGGCCCGCCAAAAGGGAATCACACAAAAGGGCACCCGCACGAACTCGCGATCAGCAATCCCCAGGCTTTCCACATCCGTGCTGGCGCGGTTGTCCAGTTTGCGGGCCTTAAAACCGATACCCGCCTTTTTCCAATAAGCCTTCTCATTGCCCAGGTTTTCAATCACCGGCAGGGTTTTGACCGTCCAGATAGTCAGTTTGGGTTTTTTTCCTTTGAATTTGTCCCACTGCTCCTTAAAGCGGAGAATGTTGCCCATGACCCGGTCAAATTTCAGCGGGGCCATCATCTGCTCGTAGACTTCGGGAATAATGGTGTGGAAGCTGAAATTGATTTCATCCAGTCCTTCCGCGTGCAGGAGCCGGTATCCCATCTCTTCGGTTAACAGCCCGGCATTGGTGGTAATGCGAACCTGGGGGGTGCGGCGTTTGCCCCGTTTCCGGGCAATATACTCAATCCGCTCCGGCATCTTTTTATCCACCAGCGGGTCGTTCAGCAGATAAGGATCAATCCGGCGCAGGGCGGGATATTCGATCACTTCATCAATAATCTTTTGGAACAGCTCATCGCTCATGGTTCCATGCAATTTATTGACTTCCCGGCCCACGCCGCAGAAGGTGCAGCGGGCGTTGCAGCCGCTTTTGGTTTGAATGTCAATTGCCTGGGGGTAGTCCGGGGTGAACTTGCTGAAACGAAACCACTTTATATACTCGGCAAAAGGCAGGCTGCTGGAAGAGGGGGAATTGGGTAGCGCAATTCTGCCGGCGCGATGCTTTAAACGCGCCCAGTGTATTTTTAAGGAATTTGGTTCTGTGGCCATATCTGCTGCGTCCTTTACTCCTTCATAAGAGTCTTAACAACCAATTGCCCATCATGAGGATGGGCAACTTTGTTTGTGTTGCAAAATTATTTTCCCCAAAAACCGGGGATAGGCAATGAGCGGCTCAACTTGTCTTCCCGAAACAACAGTTGAGAGCGTCGCCTGCTGCCATTACCTAAAAGTGCGGCAATTATACCAGGTCCGGTCCGTTTGCAGCCGTTTCCGGCGTCTTGGGAGTTCCCATCAGGATCAGGGCGGTAACGGTAATGCCCAAACACATCAGGATAACCGCACCGATCATGGCCCAGAAATAGAAGACCACGCTTCCGGAAAGCATAATCAGGAGTGTTGCAAAAGAGAAGACATCCCGGCGACCCAGGTGACGAATAGAGCTCAGGAACTTTACATACCAGGGCTGGTAGCGGTGTTTGTTCAACCCGGCTACATCCTGCACAAAATCTTTCATCGATCCGGAGCGCGAGCCCAGGTACTGCATTCCCAGCCGCACTGCCAGCACCACAAAAAGCACAATTCCCCCCGCAAAGAGGAACATCCAGGGATCATGGGCAACCTGGTACGCCCCCACGGTTACCCCGATGATAAAAACGATATAGGAGAGAAAATCCATTACGGTATCAAATTTGGCCCCGGATTTAGAGTCTTGCAATTTCATCACGGCCACCTCGCCGTCGCATCCATCGAATATGGAGGCAAACTGGAAGAGCACCCCGGCGATGATGGTGTTCATCGGCTTGCCGGCGGAAATCACCCAGGCGGCAAAAAGCGTGAACAGAAAATTCAGGAACGAAAGTTGGTTAGGGGTAATGGGGGTTTTTACCAACCACCTGGAAATTTGATTGGAAATTCTGCGGTTGATGTTGCGGGCGATAAACCCATCTTTGGGAGAACGGGTGGCCCGGAGCAGCAGTTTCTCCGCATAGCGCACATCCGAGACGGTGTCTACATCCTGCCAGATGAAGTCGCCAATATCAAAAGTAGCCATTTCGCCGCGGCCGGCCAACACACGGATGCCCCCGGAAAGGGATTCATCGCCGACCATCCGGCTCTCGCGCAGGGCGTCAAAAATCTTGGGTGTACAGACAAAGATGCCGACATCAATGGCGTTAAAGTAATCCAGGCTTTTCCCGACATCCAGCAAGCGATTATTCTCGGTATGCACCTTGGTGGCGTCGTCGAGATCATTGACCCGGTTCAGCGCATAGTCTACGCAGAGCATCGCGCCGTCATTGCCCATCAGCGCCGGCTGTTTGATTTTCTGCAGAATACGGTAATCAAATATATGATCGGACATGAACAGGAAAAATGTTCCCTCCACGTATTTCTCTGCTTTCAGCACCGACACGCCGTTTTGCTTTTTCCAGTCCTCGTTCAACACCCAGGTGATCTGCACACCCAGTTCTTCGGCGTCAATACTATTGCGAATACGGTCGGCCTGGTAACCGATCACAATTACAAATTCCGTAACGCCAACCCGCTTTGCCGATAAAATTACCCGTTCTAACAGGGGCACCCCGGCTACTTTCAGCAATGGCTTGGGGCTGTGATTCTGGTATCCGTTTAATCTGCTGCCATTCCCTGCTGCGATGATGACTGCTTTGGTGATCCTGGTGCTGCCGTTGGTCGCCTGGTGGTGCTTGCGCTCTTGATCCGTTACTTCTAAATCCTTTGTGCAGGTTAAGTCGTCGCTCAGACTCAGTCCCATCATTTCTCCTCAGAAAATTATCTATAGACTCATAAGATACGCAGCTCAGTTTTCTATACTGTAATGAATCCCACTACAAATTAAAGTTGAGGAACACGCGTGCTGTATCCTTCCTTTATTAAAGCATAGTACATTGCTTAACCTAAAAAAGGCTACTAAGATAGAACATCATAGAAGGTTAGACAATCCCAAAACGAAATTAGTTACAATAAAACGTCAATCTCATTTCGGGAAGGTGTCGTACCGCTTGACAGGCGATTAGGTAGGAGGCCTCCTCTTCTCATACCGTATAGCTGTGCTGCACAAACAATGTGAACAATAAGACCTGCGCCTGCCCCGGGATATACCGGCTATCAGGCGCGACAACAATGTTCAATGCCGTTCAAGAAGGTATTTTCAATTAGTACGTACTAACTAAAACACCTAAGTGTTAAAGATACGATACTCTTTCTAAAGAGCCAAATTTTTTTTGCAACTGCCGTTTGACGCCTTGCGGCTGCCCGGGCGGTGGATTCACAGGACTCGTACAGTGCGGTAAAAAATCCGGACCAAACTTTTGCCGCCGAAGCTGCAAGGCGCCATAAAAAGGCGCCGAACCTCATTGATAGCAAACAATTGGTGGGGTTGTGTGCAGAGCGGTGTTGCAATTTGGGAGTGAGGCGCGACTCACCCCAATAAATAACGGAAACCGGGCCAGTATCCGGCCCGGTTTCCGTGTGTTCATACAGCCGCCTCGGGAGACTCTCCCCCTCGGCGAAGTCAATCTATACAGCTATAATCGGATCGGCCGCAACCAGGTCACTTTTTGGCAATCAGTTTCTTGAGTTCCACCATGTCGGGGTTAAGCATCTCTTTTACCCGCGGCCGGTTTACCGTGGCGACAATAATTTCGCCGATTTCCGATTTGACATCATTGTAGATCCCCAGGGCTTTCATCCGCTGAGTCTGGAGTTCATTATCATCCGTGGGAGTCACATAATGCACCGCAAAGGCTTTATAGCGGTGGATCAGGTAAAGGTGGATCAAGGTCATTAAGCGTTTCCGGCGGTATTCCTGCATAAAGGTGTTTTGATCCCGCACGGAGAGGAAGTTGCGCTCCTTACGATCCTGGATCACGGCAAAAACCACGTTGGCAACTTTCTGATTGTTTTCATCAAAGATAGTCAGGGCGAGCAAATCGGAGCCTGCGGTGTGCGGGCGCAGGGAAACCCGTAGTTTCTGGTCGATGCCATTTCGCTCTGTCCACTCATCCAGCCAGCTTTCCAGCACTTTGGGCGGCACTTCGGTTTGGATAAGGTGCTGGAACTGGGTGGAGCCTTTGCCCATCGCCTTGGTGGTGGCCGTATGACCGGTGCAGGCCATCAACGCGCCGTCGGAACGGGGGCCGCCCACATAAGTCTGGGGCGTGCGATAGGGAGAGTTGAGCAGACGGAATTTGCGCTGCAAGCGGGCCAGGGCCAACATGCCGTCTTCTTTTAAGGCGGTGGCAAATTCCTCCGCCGCCAATCCGTCGATCTGATGCCCGCCGTAGGTGATGAAGTTAAACACGAACCCCAGTTTACCAAACTCGGTGGGGAACTGTTTCATCTCTTCTTCGGTCATCCCGGTGGTGTCCCAGTTAAACGACGGGGACAGGTTGTAGGCCAGCATCTTTTCCGGATAGACCTGGTGAATTGCCTCGGCAAACTCGCGGGCTTCCTTGATATTGGCGGTTTTGGTTTCCATCCAGAGGATATCCGAATAGGGGGCGGCGGCCAGGGAACGGTTAATGGCGTAGGGGATGCCGCCCTGGATCTGGTAGTAGCCTTCCGGGGTGCGGGCCAGTTCAGTATCCCAGGTAATATTGATGTCCAGGGAGTTCGCTTTATCGCGGGCCTCGGAATGGGAGACTGTGTTCACAAATTGCTGCCACTCTTCTACGGACATGGCCAGCTCTTCCCCTTCCTCGATCCGGAATTTCATCACATCTGCCACGGCCTGGCCGTAGGTTTTCAACTCCGCTTCCATTTGCCAGACATCCAGGAACTTATCGACGATTTTATCGAGGGCGTTTTCCGCACTGGCAAAATCCCCTTTCTTATACCCGGCAATGCAATCATCCAGGAACGGCGCCAAATTCATCTCATTGAGCCAATCCATTGCTTCGGCATACGCGCCCTCAGAGATGCGATAGAGCAAGTGGCCGTTGATTTCTTTGACGCCTTTCTCGTAGAAGCGTTTCAGGATGGCCAGGTAAGCAACTTTGTAACTGGGGATATAAGTATTGGTGGCGCCTAAAATAAAAGCGTGGTCACGTTCATCGCCGATGCCGTCTACGTAGGTGGCCGCTTCGGCGTCGGTGCGGGCCACGATGATGCCCGGCACGCCCATAATGTCTAATTGGAACCGGGCCGAGTTCAGCCGCTTAATCTGCTCATTCTGGGCCACCAGCACTTTACCGGCCTGGTGGCCGCATTTCTTAACGCCCGGTTTCTGATCTTCGATATGATAGCCCGGCACGCCCACTTCCACAAAGCGGCGGATCAGGTTTCGCACGTGCGCTTCCCCGCCGTGGCCGGTGTCGGCGTCGGCAATGATAAAGGGGCGGTAGTCGATTTCCGGGGCGGCTTTCCGCTCCGCGGGGGACATGCGCGCCCGGGCAAATTTCTGATTTTTATCCGCCGCCAGCAGCGCCCGCACCAGGGTCGCCGCTTCATTGGGAACCTGGCTAAGCGGATAGCTGGCTAAATCCGGGCCGGGGTCTTCCGTGGTAGACCCTTTGGCAGAAGTCGCCCAGCCGCCCAGGTAGATCGCTTCGATCCCCATTCGCTTAATCGCTACCGCCTGCCCCGGGGAATAAGGCCCAAAAGTAGTGATCTGTTGACGCTTGTCGAACAACTCCCGCAATCGTTTATAAAACTGGGCCGCCGCATCGCGGGCCACCGGGTATTCAACCGTTACCGTGCCGCGCTGCTCGGCAATTTCCCGGGCAGAGTAAAGCCTCCGGATGCCCTTGAAACGGGGTTCGGCAAACCACCGCTCAATTTCCTTAATCTCTTTGCTGAACCACTCCATACGATCCTCCACATTAATTGGTGAGGTAAGTACGCCTGCACTCCGCCCGCCGGTATTCCGCTTATCTAAAATGACGCCGGGGCGTCAACCATGGACCGCTCCGGATTGTGCCGGCATACCTGATCTTATTCGGTTTAATCCATTGAATGTACAGAATTCGAGACGGTGAAACCTGAATCGGGAAATCACCACTAAAGATGGCAAAAATTAGCAACGCCTTGCCTCGATGTCAACTTTTGTAATGGAATTCGGGCTTTTCACCTTCAATCTTCTGCGTAAATGATCGGTCTTTTTCTGATGGAGTATAGAAATTCGGTTATGGCAGCCCGGGGTCCATAGGTTAAGCAGCATTGCCCCCGGCCAGTTAAACAGCCGATTTGAAACGGCTAAGCACCTTACTCCACCCCTTCTCCGGGGGAGAGGAAACAGGCCTCCGGAAGCGGTGTTTTCAGAAATTTTTTTGCTGGGAATTGACCGTCAGCCGGTATAAATCCACAAAGATACAGGCGGTAACCGGAACCCGTTGGGTGTTTTGCACCAGGGCGCTCAACCACGCCCCCAGGAATTGCCCGGCAAAGTAGGCGCCGATGAGAATCGGGAAGGTGTACAGTTCAAATCCGAGACCGGAGAGCAGCCGCCCGGCCGCCACAAAGGGAACCGGCAGATGGATGGCAATGATCCATTGACGTGAAAACCTGGTTGTCCTGGCCCGCCAATAACCGAATGGCAAATTCAGCAGAAACACAAACGAGGAAACCCAAAAAATTTTCACCGCTAATCCTTTCTGATTTCATCTATTTGGGACTTGAACCAATCGTTTTGTTCCGGCCGCCCAAAACCAACTCCGCCGGAATCTGCTCGAGGCCCGCCGCTATCCCCCCGGCGAAAAAGATTTGTCCGTTCTGTAAACCGGTAATCGTGTAGGTCTTTTGCGGATGATGGATTGGGGTGATGTCTTCAATTGTTAAGGGCGCAATTTTTCCATTATCGGAGCGATGCAGGAGCTGATCGCCGACATGCAGTTCCGGCACGGCGGCATAGCCCTCATAACGACGGGTCTTTTCCGGGGCCGCCGAGGCCCATCCTTTTCCGGCAACCCAAAAGGGATGATCGGCCGTGGCCGTCAGTTCCTGTTGGTTGCTGAAGCGGTAGCGCACCAGCCGGCAGTGCCAGGCCGAGTCCAATCCGGTTACTCGGTCCGGGAGAAAGCGCTGTGCAGCCGCATCGTAGCTCAAAATCCTATCCCCGGTGTTCAAGCGTTCAATCGGTTTTACACTCCCATCGGCAAGGGCAATCATGGTTCCGGCGGTAAAGCAGTGTACATCCAGGCCGTCGAAGTACAATTCGGCAACGGCGGTATCGTCATATTTGCTGCCCGGGTAGACATCGGCAATCTCGAAGCGGAGCACTAAATCCTGCCCGTCGGCCCGGCGGCCCAGCGGCGCCGCCGAAAAAACCTGGGCGGCGCGGCTGTCCTGCAGACGGAGCAGGGCGTAGGCGCGGTCATTCACAAACATCCTGAAGGTCTTTACCCGCGAGTTGGCTTGCCAGGCCTTTTCGGATTTCACATATCCGTTGTAGATAATTATTTGGGTGATTCGTGGGCTGTCATGCTCAAAACGATACTCCAGGTACTCGCCGACCCCGTATCCTTCCACGCCCTCCACCCAGGCCGTTTTGAAGTTTAAGTCATGAGCGTTTTCACTGCCGTAGTGAATATTCCCTTGCTCCGGCAAATGCGAGGAACTACTCACCCGGTAGGGGCCGCCGCTGCAATACCAACTGCACCCATCGCCCAGGATATCCCAGATGCTCCCCAACGTCTCCGGGTATCGATCCAGGATTTGCTGCTCTTCGGGAGAAAGGTCCTCATAGGCGATGTTGCGCCCCAGTTTGTCCAAAATCTGATCGCGGCGGGCAAAATCCGCCCGGGCCTCCCGGCTGAAATCCGGCGTTGAACCCAGGGTGGGGTGAATGATCTCCAGGGAGTCCCGGGCAAAGAGAAGGACCGGCAAAGAAGTCACAATGATAATTGCAAATAATTTAGGTAATGACACGGCAACTCCTCCCGGTGCAATTTTGTTTGCAGAAGTTAGGCAGGATTTGGCCAAAGCACAAATTTAAACTTGTCTTTCCCTACACATTTATTGATGAGCATGACGCCCGGGTTCCACAAAAAGGGTAGCAGCGCTCATAAAGACGATACGCGACTACCCCCGATGTGCTAAGATTGAATAGACAAGGTTAAGCAGTTCCCTGGCCCACTTCAAGCGGACTGCCCCACTCTGCGTAGAAAACAAAATCCGGGAGCGGTTTGCGGGAGCGCGGCGCCGTTTCCCTGCGGCGCAGCTCTTCGGGCAGGTCCTCCGGGTTGCCGAGGTAGCCCAGGGCAATCACCGCCCCCAACTCATGGGTGGCCGGAATGTGAAAACTCTTCCGGATTTTTTCGGGATCATAACCGCCCATCAGGTGCGCGTGGAGGCCCAGTGCGGTAGCCTGGATAAGCAGGTTTCCCACGGCCAGCCCCAGGTCGTGCAGCGCAAAATGATTGGGCTGATTGTTCCGAACAAAAGACGACCGGGCGGTCGACAGAATCAGCGCCGGCGCCTGTTTGGCCCAGGTTTGGTTGCCTTCCATGAGACAATCGACCATTTTCCGGAACGGCTCCGGCTGCTCTTTAGTACCCAAAAGAAAGCTCCAGGGCTGCTCGTTCATGGAAGAGGGGGCCCAGCGCGCCGCCTCCAGCAGGGAAAGTATTTTTTCCGGCGCCGCCGCTCGCCCGGCAAAAGCACGGGGACTCCAGCGCTGCCTAATCAATTCATGAACCGGATTTTCCGTTTCAGCAAGTTTTTCTTTCATTATATACTCCTTTTTTTATTGCATTGGCGTTTCGATAGCCAGAAGCCGGGAGGGCTTTTGAGCGACGACATCCACCGTTTCGGTCTCCCAGACTCCCAGGCCGTCCCGGCGCGCGAGGGTTTCA
>JAJRYW010000012.1 GCA_024275555.1 Calditrichota bacterium
GCTCACGACGAAGCCCGAAATCGGGGGGAAACCGGCCTCCCTCCCCGATTTCGGGGAGGGCTGGGGTGGGGAAATTTCATGGGAAATTCGTTCATCACATTCAAACAATTTCATTCTCATACTAATTCACGGGTCTATAAACTTATATGAAGGGTGTGCATGAGAGGACTTTAGCTACAGGCGGTTGTCATTTACCCGCTCCCGGCCGCCGGAACCAGCCGGAATCCATGGGCTCGATCCCAAATCAATCTAATTCCCAGTTTACCCCGCTCCGTCGGAGCGGGGTAAACTGGGAATGACAAAAGCGACGATTCAATTGTGTTTTGTCGTCGAGGGTTACGCCTGCGTTGCTAAAATTGGGGATGCCGTTGGCAAACCGTTTCATACACGCCCCTCAATTTGTTAGCTGTTTTCACAGTTCCTCAAAAGGGGAAGTTTACACGGGCTATATTTCATCGACCCGGCAGATTTAATCCGCACGTATTGATGGTATTGACCATAAATTTCCGGAGGAGTGTCATGAACAAAGACCGGTTTAAAAAAATTACGTGTGCTCTGCTGGGAGAAGCAGGAATCACCGTGAACGGGGATAATCCCTGGGATATTCAAGTTCACCATCAGGGTTTTTTTCGCCGGGTCTTGCGGGAAGGTGTCCTGGGATTGGGCGAATCTTACATGGATGGCTGGTGGGACAGTCCCCGCCTGGACGAATTCTTTACCCGGCTGCTGCGGGCCCGCTTGGATGAAAAAATAAAGCATGATGCTAAATTGCTCTCGGAAACATTACTGGCGCGCCTCTTTAACCGGCAGTCCCGTCGCCGGGCGTATATCATCGGTCGGCGGCATTATGACCTGGGGAATGAACTTTTCCGAAATATGTTAGATAAAGGGATGAACTATAGCTGCGGATATTGGAAAGATGCCGCTACATTAGAGGCCGCCCAGGAAAACAAATTAGATTTAATCTGCCGCAAATTGGGTTTGCAACCCGGGATGCGGGTGTTGGACATCGGCTGCGGATGGGGAGGATTTGCCCGATTTGCCGCCCGGCGCTATGGTGTAGAAGTGGTGGGTATCACCGTTTCCCGGGAGCAGCAGAAACTGGGCGACGAGTTGAGCAAAGAACTGCCGGTGGAAATCCGCCTGCAGGATTACCGGGACCTGGATGAACCCTTCGACCGGGTAGTCTCCATCGGCATGTTTGAACACGTGGGCTATAAGAACTACCGCACTTACATGAAAGTGGTATACCGCTGTTTGCCGGATGAAGGCTTGTTTTTGCTCCACTCCATCGGCGGCAATCAATCGGTCAAATCCACCAATCCCTGGACAAATAAATACATATTCCCCAATTCCATGCTGCCCTCCATTAGCCAGATTGGACGCGCCATCGAGGGGCTGCTGGTGATGGAAGACTGGCACAATTTCGGAACCGATTACGATAAGACCCTCATGGCCTGGCATGGAAATTTTGAGAAAAACTGGGAGCGTATCAACCATTTGTATGATGAACGCTTCTACCGGATGTGGCGTTACTTCCTGCTCTCCAGCGCCGGGGGATTTCGCTCCCGCAGCACCCAGCTCTGGCAAATTGTGCTTTCCAAAAACGGCGTTGCCGGCGGATATCAAGCCGTCCGGTAACGAATAGAAAGGAGTGGTAATGATCCGTATTTTGATTTTGTGCACCGGGAATTCCTGCCGCAGTCAGATGGCGGAGGGATTCCTCAAATCGTTTGATCCGTCCCTGGAAGTTTATTCCGCCGGCGTCAATCCATCCTCGCAGGTGCATCCCAAAGCGGTGCAGGTGATGCGGGAAGTGGGCATCGACATCAGCGGCTGCTATCCCAAAGATGTGGATCAATTCATCGATAAATCGTTTGATTACGTCATCACGGTCTGCGACAACGCCCGGGAGAGTTGCCCGGTATTTATGGGCGAGGTGAAAGAGCAATTGCACATCGGCTTCGAAGATCCGGCCGAAGCAACCGGCGTGGAAGAAAAAATTTTATCCGAATTTCGCCGAATTCGTGATGAGATTCAATATAGCTTCCGGCAATTTTACGATAAAAAAATCAAACCAACAGAAAATTAACCATGTTACAAACTGATGTTACGCAGTTTTGCCACAGGAAGGTTTACCATTTACTTGTTCTATGTCACCCGGAGCTTGTCGAAGGGCGACACTTTTACGTCTATATTTGCCATGCTTCGACAAGCGTTCGACTGAGCTCACGCCGAAGGCTCAGCATGACATGAAGATTGCTTAACAATAGCAACATTTCTTTAATGCGACTTCCCATTATGAACTGTGACGCGCGTAACATCTTCAGTAAGTGAATGTTGGAAATGAGATCAAGGGTTGCATCGAAATGGTCGCTGATTTGGGAGTGATTTTCACGAAAAGATTAATCGTCAACAACAAATTGCAAAGAAGCAAAAACTCGCACGAAAAATACTGTTGCCCAATGGCTGGATATTGCCACAAAACAGGGCGAAAGTAATTCAAGAGGAAAAATAATGGAAAATGTATCCCAAAGACTTTCGTTTTTAGACCGTTTCCTGACTCTGTGGATTTTCCTGGCCATGTTTATTGGGGTGGGTTCGGGTTACCTGTTTCCCGGGATTGTTGATTTTTGGAATTTCTTTCAGGTTGGCGCTACAAATATTCCTATTGCTATCGGTTTAATTCTGATGATGTATCCTCCGCTGGCCAAAGTTCGCTTTGAAGAATTAAGTAAAGTCTTCCGGAACTGGAAGATCCTTTCTTTATCTCTAATACAGAACTGGATTATCGGCCCGGTGATCATGTTTATGTTGGCTATCATTTTTCTGCAGGATTATCCGGCCTATATGTACGGCCTGATCATGATCGGACTGGCCCGCTGTATTGCCATGGTTATTGTATGGAATGAATTAGCCAAAGGGGATACGGAATACGCCGCCGGACTGGTGGCTCTCAACTCCGTCTTTCAGGTATTCTTCTATTCCTTTTACGCCTGGGTATTTATCACGATACTCCCCACCTGGTTCGGTTTAAAAGGTAGCGATGTGCATGTGAGCATCGCTGAGATTGCCGAGAGCGTCTTTATCTATCTCGGCATCCCCTTTGTTGCCGGAGTTGTCACCCGGTATTCGTTCATCAAACGAAAAGGCAAAGAGTGGTATCACGATAAATTTATCCCCCAAATCAGCCCGATTACACTTGTTGCCCTATTGTTTACCATCGTGGTTATGTTTTCCTTAAAAGGCGAGTTCATCGTCGCCCTACCGCTGGATGTACTGCGTATTGCAGTACCGTTGCTGATCTATTTTGTGTTGATGTTCCTGGTTTCTTTTTACATGGGCTACAAAGTAGGCGCCGATTATTCCAAATCGGCCGCCCTGTCATTTACAGCCGCAAGCAACAATTTTGAACTGGCCATAGCTGTAACGGTCGCAGTCTTTGGCATCAATTCCGGCGAAGCCTTTGCTGCGGTTATCGGCCCGCTGGTAGAAGTGCCGGTGTTAATCGGCCTGGTGAATGTGGCGCTCTATTTTGGAGGTAAATATTTTCTTAACGAGCCCTCAGAACCTGGTGAACCGATAGCAACCCGGAACGCCCCATACTGATGTGCACAGTTGTCAACATAATGGATACCGGGGTTGAGGATAAACCACTCTAATATCCCAGCGTATCAATACCGGGTTTTAGAGCACTACTTGATGGATAAGATGTTGAATTTCCCGGCTACCGGGGTAAGCTTTCCGGGGTCCCGTTATTCTGATGACATCTATGCTACAAATGTTTAATCCCTTCGAATTCTCCGCAAAACATTGTAACTTCGGAGAGGACCCAGGGGGGGTAATATTTATAGCAATACGGTTTTTTTTAGTCATTGCCGAGGTCAATATAAGCCCTGTCCTGAACTTGCTGAACGGCGGGCGGGCGCGGTTAAATAGGGAAATATCCACTGCGATGCCTTGGTTGCCGTCAATCTATTCGTGTATTGTGCATCCCGGTGGTTTTTAAACTTTGCGACTGAATAGTTGCTCTGCCGGTATTCCGGGTACCCGGGATACTGCACAACAGGCGTCGCGCATCTCCTTAAAAATCATATTTGGGGAGAAACTCTGAAACCAGATCCCGATCGGATAATAACTGCAACTAACTGGTGAAAGGAGTGTGTTAAACTATGAAACCCGTTCATGCAGCAATGATTGTTTTTTTTGTATGCTCGCTGTCCCACACCGGCGCTGGCGCCCAGACCTCTCACCCCGCTGTTATTCACGCCATTAGAAGAGAACGAAAAATTAAAATTGACGGCCGGTTGCAGGAACCGGACTGGCAGCGAGCCGAGAAGATTTCCAACTTTACCCAACGGGAATTAAATGAAGGAGAGGCGGCGACCGAGACCACCCGGGTTGCGCTCCTTTATGATGATGAAAACCTTTATATCGGAGTTTGGTGTTACGACAGCGAGCCGGAAAAAATAGTTGCCCAAAAAATGAAACGAGATTTCGATTTTGATACGGAAGACAACTTCGAGATCATCATCGACACCTACAACGATAAGCGCAACGGCTACCTGTTTGTAACCAATCCCAACGGGGCCCGGGCCGACATTCTGATCCAGGATAATGGGCGATTTGTGAATACGGATTGGGACGGAGTCTGGATGGTCAAAACAAAAGTAACCGGTGAAGGCTGGTTTGCCGAATTTGAAATTCCCTTCAGCACGCTGCGGTTCAGTTCGGCCAAAGCTCACCCCTGGGGTATTAATTTCGAACGAAATATCCGTCACAAAAGGGAGCAGGTGCTTTGGCAGGGCTGGTCGCGCGATTCCAATTTGGAGCGGGTTTCCCGCGCCGGAACACTGGCGGGCCTGCCGGCTTTAAGCAAAACACGCTTGCTGGAAATCAAACCGTACGGAATAACCGGGGCCAGAAAAAGCCGAGGCAAAGACGCGAAAGGAGTGGGGGATATCGGCGGCGATTTAAACTATCTGATTACCCCCACCATGAAATTAAACCTGACCCTTAACACCGATTTTGCCCAGGTGGAATCCGACCGGGTGCAGGTAAATTTAACCCGTTTTCCCCTCTATTACCCGGAGAAGCGGGAATTTTTTCTGGAGGGGAGAAACTATTTCGATTTTGGGTTAGGATACAGGATTCGCCCTTTTTATTCCCGGCGTGTTGGTCTTGCATCGGATCGCACCGAAATCCCCCTCATTGCCGGGGCGCGTCTTTTGGGAAAAACCGGCGCCGCCACCCTGGGGGGCATGTCTATTCAAACGGCACAAAAGGGAGATACGCCCAGTATAAACTACAGCGTCTTGCGCTGGAAACAGGATATCTGGAAAGAATCCTCCCTGGGAATTCTGGGTGTGAGTAAGATCGAGCCCCACCGCAGCAACATCGTGGCCGGGGCAGATTTCCTGTATTCCACCTCCCGTTTTTTAGGCGATAAGAATCTATCGGTAGTAGCCGCTTACGCCCAAAGCCACACCTCCGATTCGTTGCGGAAATCCGGCAGCGCCCATCGCCTGCTGTTAGATTTTCCCAACGACCTGGTAGACTTTTCCGCAATCTGGGACCGGGCCGGTACATATTTTAATCCCGAAGTCGGTTTTTTGCGCCCCACCGATTTCCGGATGTACAACGCCGATTTGCGCATCAGGCCGCGTCCTGCTTTCCTGCCCTGGATTCGCCGCCTGGAGTTCAAACCGTTCGATTTCAATTATTACCTGTACGACAGCGGCGGCAAATTGCAATCGCTCTGGTCGGAATTTCGCCCCCTGGGATTCTCCACCAAAAGCGGGGAAACCTTTGAATTCAATATTCAGCGATCGGCGGAAAACCTGTTAGAAGGTTTTCCCATTTATGAAGATATTGTCATTCCCGAATGCGAATACTGGTTTACTCATTATGAATTGCAGTTCGAAACATTTCAAGGGCGACCGGCATTCGGGGCAATTTTTGTGAATTGGGGCGACTTTTACGACGGCCGGCGCACCGAATGGGCCGGAGAAATCGGCTGGCGGGTCAACAAGCATCTCAGCCTCCGGGCAGACTACCAGCGCAACGATGTTTCTCTGCCTGCCGGCAGTTTTACTATTGATGAAACCGGCGGGCGCATTGAACTGGGCGTAACACCGGATTTGTTCAGCTCGCTCTTTGTGCAGTGGAACAACGAAGACAATGTTTTCCTGATGAATTTCCGTCTGAATTATATCTTTACACCGGGCGCCAATTTTTACTTCGTTATTAATCAATCATACGACACTCAACGTGTGCAATGGCGAACTACTTATACAACAGTACTTGCCAAACTTATCTGGCGGTTTGTCATATAAGGGAAACCGATTTGAAAATTGTTTTAACGGCCCCGGTTTCCGGCTAACCGGGGCAAGTGCGCGAAAGCGCTTCGTCTTTGTGAGGGTATGAACCTTTGCCGGGATCCCGCTATAAGCAGGAGGTGCGGCAGGCGGTAGTGCGGTTTATTAAAAAAAGCGGAAAGTTATCGGGATTCATAAGTTTAACAGATGTTGTCATAAGGCTCATGATTAAAAATTGTCTGTCTTTTAAAGAATCAATTTTCTTTCATGCGCCGTCTTTTTTAATGAATTACCAATCACAAAAAGGGGTGCACTATGGAACGTATTTTGGTTGTAGAGGACGACCCGGTTCAACGTTTGCTTTATGAGGTTGAACTTGGAGAGGAAGGATATGATGTTGTTCTGGCCAGGGATGGTCTGGAAGCCCTGGAGCAGGTTCGGAATGAGGCGCCCGACCTGATCGTATTAGATATACTCATGCCTCATCTTCATGGATTGGATACACTCCGGAAACTGGTGGCGCTCCATCCCAATCTGCCGGTCATTATCCATTCCGCCTATTCTCATTACAAGGATGATCACAGCAGTTGGGTTGCCGAAGAGTATGTAGTAAAGTCCTCGGACTTAAGCGGACTTAAGAACGCCATTAAACGTGCTTTAAAACCGAATCAAGCCCAGGGTCATTTAGGTTAAGCGAGGTCTGTTATGCCCAGAAGAGCCAATGCTGCCCGATTTTTTCTGACAGATTACATTTACTACGCGATGAAAGCGGCCCGGTATACCACCCTGGAAGACGGCGTGGTTGCCGGGAAGATTCCGGATTGCAAAGGCGTGGTTGCTTTTGCGGAGAACGAGGAAGACTGCCGTATTCGACTGCAATCTATTTTGGAAAGCTGGGTGTTGCTGCGAATTCGATTAGGACACCTGTTGCCGGTTATCCACAATATTAACCTGAATGAAGAGCCGTATCATGCATGATAAGATTGCCTGCACCCAGGAACAGCTTATCGAGAAGCTGCGTAAATTACACTTTCATGGGCCCTTGTTGTTTGCCGGGCATCAGTTTATGCTCTACAATGGACAGGCCCTGGTGCTCCCGGACGGAGAACATTGCACCGTTGCCCAGCTTCGCTACCTGCTGAATGAAATCGATTCGATTGTTTCCGAAGAGGAGTGGAATTACTGATCGCGACGGTTAACGCCCGGAAACCCTCCCGCCCTGGCAAGCGCGAGAGCCCCTGTCTCGACCGGGCAGGTATATGTTCTTCACGGCCCGGCTTATCGGGAGGGCAATGTTTTCGCGCCGCAGTGCGACGAGCCCCGGGGCAAGAATGTTCAGCGCCGGGAAATTCGGGCGGAAGCCGCAGGCGCATCACAAATTATGCTGCTATTTTAAGGCAGTTACTCTTTCTTTTACCAGCCCCATCTTTTTAGTCAGCAGTTTCAACACCCCCTTTTTTATGCGGCCCTTAATAAACCCGAAACGGGGATGCCGCAACACATCGATGCGCGAGCGGTTCAGGTAGATCAAATAAAAGCCGTTTTGGGAATCCTCCGGGTCTTCCGCCAGGGCGGTGATTCCGAAAGACGCCTCCAGGTAGTGGCTGGCGTAGAGCTGCTTGGCGGCAAAGAGAGCATCGGCAATTTTACGGCGGGGCGGGCGGTAGATGATCATATGGTTCAGGCTGATTACCTGGCGCCTGGCGCCGATGTCTTCTTTGGCCCAATAGATAAAATCCTCAACTCCGGCCAGCTTTACCCGGGGATATTGCTCCAGGTAAGCATGGAAATCCGGCTGATAGGAATAGAGGTAAGGCGATTCCCGCAGCAGATCGTGGAATTCTTCTACCAGCCGCAGCGGTTCTTCCTTGTCGTAATAGGTCGCCATTGCCGAGTTGCCGCCTTCCAGGTAGGCCTGCACGTATTCCACCATCATCTGGCGGAGCAGTTGCTCGACCTGCTCGCGGCTGCTCGGCTGGGACCAATCCACCTCCCGGTGAATCCGTTCTATGGCCTGTGCGGAGAGTTTAATGTCGCAATCGCCGATGCGGCACTCGCGGATCGCTTCCAGATCGCCCGGGGCCAGCGAGAGCCCGGCCAGGTCGGCAACCTGGGGCGGATTACGAAATTCTCCGTATTCCAGGGCCGTAGCGGTTTCAATCAACAAGCGATGATCTTTTAAATTGGCCAGGTAGAGCGACAGGGGGACTTCCAGCCACATCACCCCAAACACCGCGACTTCCCGCTCCACGCTGGTATCCAGTAGTTTGGTTACAATTTTTCCCTGTTTTAGCGAGGCGTATTCCCGGGGGGTAAAATGGATGAAATCCTCCAGAAAAAGCTGAAGGCTCGCCGGCGATGGATCGGAAACAGGCCATTGGGCAGGTTGGGCGCCCAGCGGGAACAGAGCCGGAAAAAGAAGGGCGATAAACACAGTTATCCGGAACATAGCAGCTGGATTAAACAGAATGCGATCCTTTAAAGTAATGATTATGACACCCGGATGTTCTCGCTGCGGTGTTCTAAGCACACTTTGATTCGTTTAGCTGACGGCGTTTTTATTGAACGTCTTTTCCAAAAGATAGCGGTAGATACCGGTAAAAAACAACCGCTTATTTTAAGCGCTGTTTTTGTCTGAGTAAAGATTGCCGAAAAAAAAGCGAACCTTAATAAACATCTCGTTGTCGCCAAACGGGCTTAACCAGGGATGGGCCGATAGAACAGGGACGCGCCATTACATGGATAATCGTAAGAATATCATTCTCGCCGCTATTTTGCTGCTTTTCCTCACTACCGCCGGAACCGCCGGATATGTAATCCTGGAAGGATATTCCATTCTGGACGGATTTTACATGACCATCATCACCATTACCACGGTGGGGTTCGGAGAAATCCGGCCGCTGTCAGAGATCGGGAGGCTCTTTACCGCCATCTTGATTTTATTCGGTTTCGGGGCCCTGGCGTTTTTTGGCCAAACCGTCGTGGCCATTTTTTTAGAAAAATTTATCAGTCAAAAATCGGAGCTTCGCAGGATGAAACGACAGATCGATCAGCTGAAAGGACATTTTATTATTTGCGGATTTGGCCGGGTAGGGGCAATTGCCGCTTCTCGTTTCCTCGAGAACGGGGTTGATATCGTGGTGATTGAATCCGACAACGTCGTTTGCCAGGAGTTGAAGGAAAAAGAATACCTGTACCTGGAAGGGGATGCGATCAATGAAGAAAAACTAATCGAGGCGGGAATTAAATCGGCCCGGGGTCTGTTGGCCATTTTGCCTTCCGATCCCGATAATTTATTCATCACCCTCTCTGCCCGGGAGTTTAACCCGACCTTACAGATCATTGCCCGGGCGGGCAATAATTCCTCGGAGAAGAAGCTGCTTCGCGCCGGGGCGGACAGCGTTATTTCTCCTTACACCTCCGCCGGAAATTTAATCGCCAATATGATGCTCTCGGCCTGCGGATTTGAGACCGGCGCCCGGGCGGAGGAAACCGCTGCCGCTAAACCGCGCTGGGTGGACATCACTTCCGACTCCTGGATGGTGCATAAATCCATCGAAGATGTCGGCAACATCCTGGAAAATGATGTCCTGGGATTACGACGCGGCGACCGGGATTTTCTTGATCCGGAGAAGTCGATCACTCTGAAACACGGCGATAAAATCTTGATCCTGGACTACCGGGAAGATACAGGGCCGGAAAATACCGGGAATATCCCCCGGAATGAAAAAATTGTCATTGTTGATGACAATCCGGTGATATTGCGACTTTACACCCGTCTGCTGCACCGGGCCGGCTTTATCCCGCTCAGCGCTGCCAACGGCCAGGGAGCCGTGGATTTGATCATCAAAGAAAAACCGCACGCCGCCGTGGTGGATTTTATGCTGCCCATCTTGTCCGGCATTGAAGTGTGTCGGCGGGTGCGGGAAGCCTTGCCGAATGAACAGATCAAACTTATTTTGTTTACCAGCGACGAGAATGAGGAAACCCGGCGGCGGGCCCTGGCGGCCGGGGCAGATACGGTGATTATCAAAAGCGCCGAAGCGTCGGATTTGGTGGAGCATATTGTCAAACTGGTCCGCAGCCGCAGCCAAACAACCGGGAATAGTTCCTCAAACGGCCGCGTCGCGGCGTCGTGGGAACATCCGCCTTCGGCCCTCTCTCCGCCGCTCTTTCAACCGGACTCGCTCTTAAAAACCTGTGACGGCGACTACGAACTGGCCCTGGAAATTATCGATATTTTTTTAGAAGACTCCCATGATTTGATGGAACAGATCATCTGCGCATTGGAAACGGCCGACCACGAGAAACTCCGCATGGCCGCCCATACGTTGAAAGGGGCCGTGAGCAATTTCGGAGAATCCCCCCTTTACCAGAATGCGCGGGTATTGGAGCAAATGGGCAAAGAAGGCAACCTGAATACGGCCAACCTGAGTGTGGAATTGCTTCAAAAGCAACTCCGGCAATTTCAGCAGGAACTTTCCCTTTACCGGCAAAGGCCGACTCATATTTCGGAACAATTATAAAATCAGTCTTATAGAAACCGCCGCTACCTGTGGGGAAGCAGCGGCGGTCTCGGGTGGGTATGGGGAGGGGAAAATCTAATTGCTTGCTATGTTTGTCCGTATAGGACGCTCCTCTGTTTACGGCTGTTGGCGAAAAACTTGCCAATAAAGCCTATAAAACTTACTACAAAGGCGGCGCCAATTTGTGAAATTTTCAGAAGCCTTATATAGCCCCATTCCCGGGCAGTTTTCCAAAACGGTTTTATTGCATTGCGTTCACAGGTGTGCAGATTGTGCATTCGTTTATTTTTTTTGTTGATTCGATCAGCCGTCCCGGCTATATAGGTTGTCGGAGAAAATAGGCTTGCTGAGGCCAGGTGAATTTTGCCCGGCGGTCTGGGCGGCGATGTGCATTGCCGCAGTTTTACGGATCGGGCAGCGCCGGAAGGGAGGGCGGAGAGCTGTTATTCGATGCAGGGTACAGAACCGTTTCCCCAGGCGTGTTCCGGGGCGACAGAACTGTTTTGCAGTGGACAACTTTTTTGCGGAGGCCGGAAATGAGCCCGTTTATGTTGATCTCTATAGTATGGATAATCTCGGAAATAATTTTATCCCGCCGTCTTGCCGCTGCAGATACGGACCGGCGGCAGGATCGCTTCTCGCTGCCAATTCTCTGGATTACCATTGGAACAGCGATCTCAATAGCGATTTTTTTAGCGATGCAGGGAATCGGGACGATCCGCACAGCCCAAACTGAAATCCACTTTGCCGGCCTGTTTCTGATCCTGTCCGGAATGGCGCTGAGGTGGATTGCGGTACGGCAACTCAAACACTTTTTTACGGTAAATGTGGCCATTCGCGAGGATCACCGGATAATTCGGGAAGGTCTCTATGGCTATATCCGTCATCCTTCTTATACCGGGAACCTGCTTTCCTTCCTGGGATTAGGACTCGCTTTGGTAAATTGGCTCAGCCTGGCGATAATTTTTATACCGACCCTGGCGGCTTTTTTATACCGGATGTCGGTGGAGGAGCAGGCGCTGCTCCGGCAGTTTGGAGAGGAATACCGGAATTACCAGCGCCAGACCAAACGCCTAATCCCCCGGGTGTATTAACACAAATCTCAAACATATGCTGATTTTTTTTTTTTTGACGCAGAAGGCCGCTGATTGATATGAAGATCGCTGATCGGTTTGGTTAGAAGATTTAACCTGGATTATTCATAAACATCTCATGCAAAGACGCTAAGTCGCAAAGAATTAATTACTTATAATTGCTGACCTAAAAAACTCCGTTTTAAAATCAATATTTAGGTAACAATTGTTAACTTCATTTTTATCAATCCTTTGCGTTCTTGGTGTCTTAGCGTGATGAATTATTCAAGCTAAATTATATCTTTACAACCACCTTTATCTAATTGCAGAAAAATTGATTCATA
>JAJRYW010000194.1 GCA_024275555.1 Calditrichota bacterium
CCCTGCCGGGCCCCGCTCAAGGTTGCCCGGATCTCGGTGGGGTGATGGCCATAGTCGTCGATAACCATAATATCCTGCACATCGGCCTTTAGCTCAAACCGCCGCCGGATGCCGCTGAAACTTTCCAGCCCGGCCCGGATTTTGGAAAAGGGCGCTTCCAGTTCCAACCCCACGGCAATGCCGGCCAGGGCGTTCTGCACGTTATGCTGACCGGGCATTTTCAGACTCACTTCACCGAGCGCCTTGCCCTGGGCAAGCACCTCAAAACGGCTCTCAAAAGGCAAAAAAGTCAAGTTGCGCGCGGTAACATCGGCCTGGCTGCTAAACCCGTAGGTAGTGACCCGCCGTTTAAAATGGGGCAAAATCTCCTGCACCCCGGGGTTATCCAGGCAGGCAATCACGCTGCCGAAAAAAGGCACTTTATTGGCAAAAGCGATAAAGGCGTTCTGCAAATCCGCCAAATCCTCGTAGCAGTCCAAATGGTCGGCCTCTACGTTGGTAATTACGGCAATGGTGGGGATCATCGACAGGAAGCTCCGGTCGAACTCATCCGCCTCGGCCACCATAAATTCACTTTCCCCCAGCAGGGCGTTGGCTTCCAGGGAGCGCACCTTTCCACCGATGATCAGGGTGGGATCAAACCCGGCCTCGCTGAGCACCGCCCCGGTGAGCGAGGTGGTGGTGGTTTTGCCGTGCGTGCCGGCAATGGCAATCCCGAATTTCATGCGCATCAGTTCGCCCAGCATTTCCGCCCGCTTGATGACCGGTATTTTCAGCCGATGAGCTTCCTGCACTTCCACATTATCCGGGCTGACCGCCGAGGAATAGATCAGCACATCGGCGCCGTGCACCGCCCCGGCCTGGTGGCCCTGGCAGATGGTCGCACCCATCTGTTCCAACTTGTCGGTGAGGTCGCTTTTTTGCATATCCGAGCCGCTGACGGTGTAGCCTAAATTCAGCAACACCTCGGCAATGCCGCTCATGCCAATCCCGCCAATCCCGACAAAGTGAATGTTTCGTATTTTTCCGAATATCATCATGTTTTTTTCAGTTCCCGAATTTCACGGACATGTTTATAATCTGTTTAACCTCTAAGTACCCATACAAAGCCGCTAAGGCGCAAAGCAATAATCAATATGATTTACACAAAGAAAAATGCGTTTTTCTGCTTTGCATAAAACACATCATTAAACTTTTTTTTCTCTTCTTTGCGGCCTGGCGTCTTGGCGTGCGGCACTATTTCGGATAATTGACTGAATATTGTCCCTTATCCTTGCCTCTTCCCAAATTTTCAACGTTCTGAAATTTCTCATTATTTCTGGTCCTAAACAAAAGCTAACATCTAACGGCCAATAGCCAACAGCTAACGGTCGTTTAACCAATCAATTCCAAAATCTCCCGGCTGATTTTTTCCGCCGCGTCCGGGCGAGCCAGGCGTTGCCAGGCCCGGGCCTGCTTCTGGCGCAATTCCGGGTCGTCTAATATCGTTTGCAATTTGATTTTCAGTTCCTGCTCCCACCCTTCGCCTTCGCGCACCATCAAAGCGGCGCCGGCTTCTTCCATCAGCCGGGAGTTGTGTTCCTGGTGATTGGCGGCCGCGTGCGGATAGGGAATCAGGATGGCCGGTTTGGCGGTCAGGGCCAGTTCCGCTAAAGTGAGCGCCCCGGCGCGGCAGACAACCACATCTGCTGCTGTGTAAGCGGCGCCCATCTCCTGCACAAAAGCCATCACCTTTACGGTGGTGTTGTGGCTCTCCACCTGCTTCATCACCGTTTCGTACTGGCTCTCGCCGGTTTGCCAGAGCACCTGGAGCGGATACTTGCGACTGAGTTCCGGCAACAGCTTGATCATGGCCTGGTTTATCGACCGCGCTCCCTGGCTGCCTCCAAAGATAAACAGGGTCAACCGCCCCGGGTCAAATCCCCAGTGGGCCAGGGCCTGGCGGCGATCCATCGCGGTTAACTCTTTGCGCACCGGGTTGCCGGTTACCACAATTTTCCCGGCGTATTTTTCCAGGTGTTTGCGGGTTCCCTCGAAAGAGAGGCATATTTTCCGGGCATAGCGGGCCAGCAATCGCGTGGTGACGCCGGGATAGACATCCTGCTCTTCGATCAACACCGGCACTTTCATTTTGGCGGCCATGTAAAGCACCGGCCCGCTGACATATCCGCCGGCGCCCACCGCCACGTGCGGTTGAAATCGTTTGATGATCCGGCGGCTTTTCCACAAGCTGGCCAGGAGTTTTACCGGGAACAGCAAATTTTTTAAGCGCAGGCCCCGGGCAAAACCGGAAATCCACAGTGTTTCCATGGCAATATTGTAGCGGGGCACGATGCGCGTTTCAATACCGTCTCTGCCGCCGACATAGAGGAACTCGAAGTTGCCCAGTTCCCGCAAAGCGGCGATGGTAGCCAGGGCCGGATAAACATGCCCGCCGGTGCCGCCGCCGGCAATCAGCACCCGTTTGGGAAGAAACTCCTGTCGTTTCATCGCCCGGCGCCTCCGTTTGGAGGCCATGGTGGAAAATATTTTCTCATCGATTCTTACCATTTGCTAGCGATCATCATAGACGCCGTTTGTTTTCTGTTTTTGCTATTTGGAACGCCGCCGGCTCCGGGTGGAAATCCGGCTACCGCCTTTGGCGCTTTTCATGCGATTCATAGATGTATAAAAACTCCGGTAGCGACTGGCGGCCGTCATCCCCGGAAGGGAATTGGCCAGCCTGAGCAAGATCCCCGCGTAGGCCGCACTAACCAGCAGGGCGGTTCCCCCATAGCTGATGAAGGGCAACGGCAAGCCGGTGGCCGGCAGCAATCGCAGGGTAACCATCATATTGATCATAGCATAGTAGACAAAATGAGCCGTGATGCCAACGGTCAGGTAGAGAAAAAAACGGTCGGGAATCTGCCGGGCAATCCGGAGGCCCCGAACCAGGATAATGACAAATAAGCTCAACACCGCCAGGGTTCCGATCAGCCCCCACTCTTCCCCGATAATGGCAAAGATAAAATCTGTGTGGGCCTCCGGAAGAAAGAACATTTTCTGGGTGCTTCCGGCAAATCCCACCCCGGAGATTCCCCCGTGGCCCAAACTTACCAGCGACTGCTGCACCTGGTAACCGGCGCCCTGTAAATCCTGACCGGGGTTGAGGAACGAGAGTAAGCGTTTCATTTGATAGGGGCGCAGGAATAAGGTCAAGGCCATCACGGGCGCCACCGCCAGGCCGGTCAGGCCCAGGTGGGATAAACGCACCGGGGCAACAAACAGCATGGTCAGGCCAATCAGCACCAGCATCATCGCGCTGCTGAAATCCGGCTGCAGCAGCACCAGCAGGGCAAAGAGGCCCAGGTAAAACAAATGCGGAAAGAGCCCCTCGCTGTAGCTGGACAAATCTTTTTCCTTGCGGCTCAGGGAGTCGGCAAAGAAGAGGATCAGGGAAAACTTGGCCACATCGACGGCCTGGAAGTGCACCGGCCCGATAGTAATCCAGCGGCTTTTCTGCACAAAGGCTGCCCAGACCAGCAAAAGCAGGCTGATCAGCAAAGGCGCCCAGGTAAACCCACGCAGCTTTTCCAACGGTACGCTGTAGAAAATCGCCATTACGATCAACCCCAGAAACAAGTGCAGCAGGTAGCGCTTGAGGAAGAAAAAATGATCCCCATAGTACTGCCGGGCGTAGAAGGCGCTGGCGCTGTAAACCATGATGATCCCCAGGAGCATCAGCAGAAAAAAAACGGCAACCAGCCAACTGTCGATGTAGCGTTTATTCATGGTCATTTTCTTCTTTCGGGGATGATCAGGCCGTTCCGCCGGATTTCCCCAGTTGGTGTACTATTTTCTTAAATTGGCGTCCCCGATCTTCGTAGTCGCGGAACATATCGAAACTGGAGCAGGCCGGGGAGAGCACTACCACGTCCCCGGGTTGCGCCAGGGCCGCCGCTTTTTTAACGGCCTGCAATAAGGATGATTCCGGATACACCGGCACAGCGGCGTTCCAGGCTTGCTGCATTTTAGGCGCGGCCTGCCCGATCACCACGGCCGCCCGGGCATGTTCTTTCAGCAGCGGGTTCAGTTCCGCAAAATCGCCGCCTTTATCTTTGCCGCCGGCGATGAGCACAATCTTCTCCGGAAAACTTTGCAGTGCATAGCCCAGGGAGGCCACGGTGGTGGCTTTGGAATCGTTATAATAGGAGACCCCCTCAAATTGTCCCACCGGCTCCAGGCGGTGCTCTACCCCCGGAAAGGCTTGCAGCTCCCGCCCGATCACCTGGGGGGAGACGCCGTAAATGAAGGCCAGCAAAGCCGCAACGGTCATATTATAGCGGTTGTGCGGGCCGCGCAGATGAGGCTGCCGCACCGGAATCCGCACCGGGCGTCCCGACAGGCGGATGTGAATCTCGCCGTCCTTCCAAAAGGCCCCTTCTTCCACACTGCGCCGGATGCTGAACGGAAGCTTGGCCGCCGGAGAGTCTTGCACACGCCGGCTCAGTTCGGGATCGTCGGCATTGTAGATAAGCTGGTCTTCCCCGTCCAGGTTGCGGATGACCTGCATCTTGGCCCGGATATACGCTTCATAATCCGCGTAGCGATCCAGGTGATTGGGAGAAAGATTTAAAATAACCGCCTGCCGGGGATGGAAGTTGAAAATGGTTTCCATCTGGAAGCTGCTCACCTCCACCACGGCAACCGATGCATCGGGATAAGCGCGCACCTGCTCGGCCAGCGGGGCGCCGATATTTCCGCCGACAATCAGTTCCGGGTAGCGATGCTTCAGCAGCGCCCCCATCAGCAGGGTGGTGGTGGTTTTGCCGTTGCTGCCGGTCACCGCAATCATAGGGCTGTCGCAAAACCAGGAGGCCATTTCCAGCTCGCCCAGCACCGGGAGACGGGCTTGCAAAGCCGACTGCACCGCCGGAACGGTGATGGGAATGCCCGGGCTAATGGCCATCAGATCGGCTTCCAATATTTTGGGGGAATGCCCGCCGAACTCACAGCGAATGCCCCGTTTTTCCAACGCCGTAACGCTGATTTCCACCTCGCCGGCCGATCGCTGGTCGCTGAGGAACACCTGTGCGCCATGATCCGAGAGCAGCCGGGCCAGGGCCAGGCCGGAGCGGGCCGCGCCCAGTACGGTAACACGCACCCCTTTTAAGCGCTTCCGGTTCTCACGGTTGTCATCAGAAATTTGAAACACGATATTCTCCTTGCGGCTTCCATGCCCTCTTTCAACAACATTTGTCGATCTATAGAATAGTTGCGTTTAAAGCTCTTCTTTTCCCGGCGCTCCAAAAAACTCAGCGGACTTTAAAGGTTGCCAGGCTTAGCAGGGCCAGTAAAATCCCGATAATCCAGAGCCTTACTACCACTTTGGACTCCGCCCAGCCCTTCAGCTCAAAATGATGATGCAGCGGGGCCATTTTAAATATCCGCCGGCCCTCGCCATATTTTTTTCGGGTGTATTTAAAGTAGCTGGTCTGGATGATGACGCTGGCGGTTTCGGCGACAAACACCCCCCCGATCAGCAATAGCACAATTTCCTTTTTGACCAGCACCGCCACGGCGCCCAGGGTTGCCCCCAGGGCCAGGGAGCCGGTGTCGCCCATAAACACCTCGGCCGGATGGGCATTGTACCACAAAAACCCCATCGCCGCGCCGACAATGGCCAGGGAATACACGGTCAGCTCTCCGCTGCCGGGGAGGAAGATGATGTTCAGATAATCGCTGAACACGGCGTGGCCGGTGACGTAGCTGATCCCGGCAAAGGCCAGCATAGAAATGGCGATCAGCCCGGTGGCCAGGCCGTCCAACCCGTCGGTCAGGTTAACCGCATTGGAAAACCCGGTGATCACAAACACCACCAGCGGGATGTATAAAATTCCGAAATCAATCTCCAGGTTTTTAAAAAAGGGCACGCTGGTGTTGTCGTTAATCCCCCGGGCAACAAACTCCGGGTTAAAATAGATTAAGCTGCCCAGCAGCAGTCCCAGGGAAATCTGCCCGATCAGTTTATAGCGCCCGATCAGACCCCGTTTCATTTTCTTGACCACTTTGAGATAATCATCCACAAAACCGACCACCCCCATCCACAGGGTTGCCAGGAAAACCATCTGGATGTAAAAATTACCCAGTTTCCCCCACAAGAGCACGGAGATGCCTACGGCGGCCAGGATAATCAGCCCGCCCATCGTGGGGGTGCCGCGTTTAGCCTGGTGGCTTTCCGGGCCGTCGTGCCGGATTTCTTCCCCCATTTGGTGCTGATGCAGTTTGCGGATAATCCGCGGGCCGATCACAAAGCTGAACAGCAGCGCAGTAATCGCTGCCAGAGACGCCCGAACAGTGATGTACCGGAAAACATTGAACCCGAAAAAGATGTCTCGGAACTGGAATAGAAAATCGGCTAACATTAGTTAAGCATCCTCAAAATTATCCCTGCATTTTGGCTCTTGGCCCTTGGCTCCCGGCTCTTGGCTCTTTAATCTTTAATCTTTAATCTTCATTCCCCCTTGTCCAACACCTCCAGCACCCTTTCCATGGCCATGCCCCGGGAGCCTTTCAGCAGCACGGCCACGCCCGGGGCTAAGACTTTCCGTAAATCCCGGGCCAATTCCCGGTGGCTGGAGTAACGGCGTGCATTCATCCCGGTTTTGGCGCTAAGGATGCCGTTCAGAATTTCCTGCGACATCGGGCCGTAGAGATATACTTCATCGATCTCCTGTTCGGCAATAAAGCGTCCCAGGGCTCGATGCTCCTTTTCGGCAAACTCGCCCAATTCCAGCATATCTCCCAACACAGCAATGCGCCGGTGGATATTGCCGGAGAGCCGGGCCAGGTATTCCAGGGCCGCCCTCATCGAATCCGGGTTGGCGTTGTAGGCGTCGTTGACAAACAGCACCCCGTCTTTATCGAGCAGTTCCATTCGTTGGGCTGCCGGGACAAAAGTTTCCAGGGCGGAGCGGATGGCCTTCCATTCGATGCCGGCATACCGTCCTACCGCCGCCGCCAACAGCGCATTCATCACCTGGTGGCGCCCGGGGAGGGGCAGTTTAATGGAGACTTCATCGTTCAGCCGGAAGGTTGCCCGGCCTCGTTCGTCCTCAGATTCAATCCGCCCCCAAACATCCCACCGGGGGTCTAATCCCACCCGGATTACACTCTGCCGGCCGGATTGATAGCCCGCCAGGTAGGCGTCTTCCATATTAATAAAGCGGGGAAAGCGCCCGGGAATCTCCCGGAACAGGGCCGTCTTTTCCTCGAATACGCTTTCCAGCGTTCCAAAGTACCCCAGGTGCCCTTTACCGATGTTGGTGATGACGGCGGCGGTCGGTCGGGCCAACCGGGTAAGGTGGGCAATTTCGCCGGGGTGATTGGTTCCCAGTTCCACCACCGCGGCCTGCACCTCCTGGCCCAGCCGCAGCAGCGTCAGCGGCAAACCGATGTGATTATTTTTATTGCCTTCGCTAAGCAAGACCCGGTATTTGACGGCCAGCACCGCCCCGATCATTTCCCGGGTGGTGGTTTTGCCGTTCGATCCGGTCACGGCGATCAGCGGCACATCAAAATGACTGCGGCGCCAGGCGGCCAACTGCTGCAGGAAATCGAGCGTATTTTCCACCAACACCAGGTTCGCCGCCCCCGGGGGGAACGCTTCCGGGTGCTGCCGATAATACGATTTTTCCATCACCGCAGCGGCGGCCCCTCTTTTGAGGGCGTCGGCTACATAAGCATGGCCGTCGTGGTGCTCGCCGCGCAGGGCCAGGAACAGATCGCCGGCTGCCGTGGTGCGGCTGTCGATTGACAACGCGGTATAATCCACTCCCTCCACGCTGCCGACAAGCTCCCGGAAACCGGGGTAATCTTGCAGAAAGTCCGCCAGTTGGCGATGTATTGCAGGTTTATTCATATTCTAATTGGTAATTAGACCTTATTGCAAGCTAAGCTTATATTACTACATAACTTATGCCATTTTCCCAACCACAACGTGGCGCCGTTGGCATTGGCATTGGCGCGGGATGGCGTTGCCACGAACGAAGAGAGAAATCTGTTAACACTCAAAACTTTATCTTTAATTTACAATTATTTCATCAAATTCAATGTCGAATACGTACAGATTTCTCTCTCCGTCCCTGGAGTTCGCCTGTCTGCCGTAGGCAGAAAATGACTGTGGTTTTTTAAAGTTAATAATTACAGTTCTTTAAAAGGTAATAAGATCTATTCGATCCGCCTGGTTGTTCCTGCTCCGCAAAGCGGCGAATCACGATTGCTCCTTCAGGTAATGTAATACAACTTTACGGTAATCAAAAGGCAAGCGTTGCCCGCCGATTTCCTGGTAGGTTTCGTGCCCTTTGCCGGCGATCAAAACGACGTCGTTTTTACCCGCTTCCGCCAGGGCGGTTTCGATGGCGGCCCGGCGATCCGGGATCACGGTTACTTTGTCCTGATCATAAACACCTTCCAGAATCTGATCGATAATATCCTGCGGCGCTTCCGAGCGGGGGTTGTCATTGGTCAGAAATATCTTATCGGCATAATCATCGGCAATCTTGCCCATCAGGGGGCGCTTTTCGCGGTCGCGGTCTCCGCCGCAGCCAAACACCACGATCAACTGGCGGGGATGATATTCCAGCAGCGCTTCCAGCATGCGCCGGAGCGCCTCGGGCGTATGGGCGTAATC
>JAJRYW010000195.1 GCA_024275555.1 Calditrichota bacterium
AACGCCCTGGGAATCCGGGTCATCGGTATGGGGCCGGGCGCCCGGCCAACCCGCTTGCCGGGGCCGTCTTTTGATGAAAGCGTTTTCTTATCAGCTTTAGCGCGGCTTACCGGGGCGCTGGATGAAACCGGAACGCCTCTCATCATCAACACCCGGCTGCCGAACCGGGATTTACAGCAAGCAATTGTTTCCGCAATTGTTAAGAGTGCGGAACAGCCGGTCGATGTAACCCTGGAGATCGCCGATATCCCGGCCGGTTTAAGCTATCGCTTTTCTCCCTCGGCGGTCAATACCGTTCACGCCGGGGAGCAAGTCGATTTTGAACTCCTTTTCACCGGCAACGGCTCTTTAGGGGATTCACCCTTCCGGGTGCGTTTCAAAGACCTCGGAACCGGGGCGGTCCTGGGAGAAATACCCGCCTCAATTCATTGCAACCTCGATCTTAGCCCGCCGGAATGTCTCCTTACAAACCTGGACCCCGGCCCGCCCATGTCCGCAGAATTCCGGTTGTGGGACCGGCAGAGCGGCATCCGGCGCATCGAAGTGGAAGTCCTGAACAACGCCCGTATCGAAATACCGGCCGGGTCAGGCAACTACTTTCAGGAAGGAGATACAATTGATGTTGATCCGCCCCAAACGTCGCCGCTGTATGTGCTCACTTCCAAAATTGATAACCGGCAGCCGGCGACGGTGTCCTTGCAAGCCAGCGATGTAGCTGGAAACTCGATCATCTGCGATCCCGTCTACACCGTTTTATCCGGCTATGCCCCGGTTGGATTTGCACTCTCGCAAAACTTTCCCAACCCCTTTAACCCGTCCACCACCATCCGTTTCAATGTCGCCGCCAATCAGCATGTCTCAATCAGGATTTATGATGTGAGCGGACGGGCGGTCAAAACACTGTTAGATGAAGAACTGGCTGCCGGTAAATATTCGCTGGAATGGGACGGCAGAAACGACGCCGGGCGGCAAGCAGCCGGGGGAATGTATCTCTGCCGGATGGTCTCGGGCGATTTTAGCGCGGTTCGTAAAATGGTGTTATTGCGATAAACCGGCGTGCAACACGCGGCTGGCGATTACAGAATGTGCTCGGCAATCAATTCGGCGGCCAGTTTGCTGCCCCGGTCGGAGAGGTGAGGCCGGTCGACAAACAGCCATTGCCGATCCAAATCTTTTCCCGACATTAATTTGCTCATGTCATAATAGGGGATCGAGAACTGTTCACAGAGCCTCCGGGTTTCTCCGGAAAGCCATTGATGCTCTGCCTCATCCATATAATCCCGGAATACGCGCCAAAACATGGCCGGATGCCGGTCGATGTCGGCTATCAGCTTTTCTTCTTCCGGCGAGAATTGTTTCCCGGTCCACTGGATGAGCGGCTGCAGTACATAACTTACCTCGAAACCCAGTACATCGGCAAGCATCCGCCAATTGCGCAGATCGTGTTCGATCACCGGCAGTAAAACGCCTTTTTCCCGTTTAGGATCGGTTACTTTTATGAAAAACGGCTCAAGCGATTGCGGTTGTCTCTCGACCGGCGCCCCCTTCAGAATTGCCTTTAAAACCTGCCTGGGCGTCATGGCTGATAAATCCAGGCGGTTCTTATAGGAAGAGGGGATCAGCCGGTTTAGCAGGGGGTGGGTTTTGGCAAAATCTTCCCGCTGGTTCAGGAGCTTGTTGAAACGATTCCAGGAGAAAAAAATGCCGTACTGTTTGCAGTATTCCCAGGCCCGGTAGAAGAGGGAAATATTGGTGAAACCGCTAAAGATTACCACGTTGCGAATTTTAGGCAAACGGGGATAAAAATAGAGGAACAGTAAAAACTCCTGGGTGGAAGAAAAAGATCGCCCCGCAAAATTAAGCCAATTTTCCCCTGTAATCCGTTGCAGGTGCGCCGGGATGGTTTGGGCGTCGGCAGTCGCGCCCACCCCAAACGCAGTGGAATTTCCGGCCAGCAGCGAGACCGGTTTTTGAGTTGGATCGGCAAAGACGCTCTCCTTTAGCGGCCCGGTTAAGCGGAATCCGTCCCGGTCGGTATTCACCGCCTCAGAGCGGAAGCAGGGGGAGTGAAAATACATCAAGTGCGGCAGCCATACTTCTTTCATCCGGTCATAGTCCCGCATCTGCGGCGCCAGTTGATATCGGATATTTTTCCTGCTGCTTTTTCCAAACATACCGGATCATCCTTTGCACTGTCGAAAAAACGGTGAATAAGGCGCTATCGTTTTCAGTATAACTCCGTAGAGGCTCTTTTTAATCAAATAGAGATCGTAGTACAGCCGCCGCCGGTTGGAGAAGTGCTCTTTATAAGGCTGGCTGCCTAAAAAGTCGAACTGGCTGATCCCCTGGGAAATAAAATGCAAGATATCGGTTAAAATCGAATATATTCCCGGCGAGAGATGTTTAAAAGAAGCGTCATAAGCATTCAGAACTGCATATTGAACGCCGTCGATATTCAACCACCAGAGCGCGCCGATCAATTCATCTGCCCGGCTGAGGAGCGAAAGACTGGCCTGGTTCGATTGGCTGTAGCCGCGAAAGACATCATAAAAAAAACGCTCTTCCGCTTTTACCCGGGTAAGGGAGCGGTGCGAGCGGTGTTTCCAGGATTTTTGGTACAGCTCCAGGAAATTTAGCCAATAAGTTTGGAAATTGCCGGCCAGTTGCTTGCCGCACAGAAACTGATGTTTGAATGCCGGCAGTTGTGCATAACGCTTTTGCAGCCGGCGCAGGTGTTTACGGCTGTTGGCCGAAAGAATCTTGTTTAGAAACGCATCGCTATCCTCGCAGTACAGCCCCAGGGTGTTTTTCTCCTGTCGCAAAATCCAAAAATACTCATCCGCATGAGTTTTATCGATAATGTGCATCTGTTCCTCGGTAACGGTCAGGTGGATAACCTCCGGTTGACCGTGTGGCCAGGCGGCCGGCCGGGGCAAATGCTCCCATAACTTCTCCAGCATGGCCGGCGAGCAGAGCGGCGTGGAGAGATGAATCCGGTTCTCAAAAAAACGGGCTTTTCTTACCGGCAACTTTGACAGGGAAGACCGCTCGACAACCAGGGGCAAAAAACCGCTCTCGGAGGATTGCGAATCCTTAAAAAGCAAGGCATGGACCTGGGCAGTCGCGCCATAATGCCTCAGCGCAGAAAGCTGCCAGAGCGGCTGATTGCACAGGTGTGTCCAACAATCCCGGGGAATTTGCTCCCAGATGTGGGCGGACTCGGCAAGCTTCTCTCGGTCGGTGAATACGGTCGCCTGCATAGGAATCATCGCTTTTGGAAGAGGGTGGTTAAAAATGCGGCGCTCACGTCCACCACTTTTTGCTGATTCTGAATTTGGTAGTGCACATAGAGGCTGGGGGTCGTATTCACCTCATTGATTGCCGCATTGCTTCCTGTAAACGGCCGGGTGATGTCCCGGGCAATTAAATCCACCCCGGCCAGGTTGACCCGGCAAATGCGCGCCGCTTTCTCACACAGGTCGATATAGTCCGGGTGAACCAGGTCAATCACCTCATAGATTGTCCCACCCTGGTGGTAATTGCACATAGTCTTGACCGGAATTTCTTTCCCGCGTTCGGGGACGGTTCCCAGCGACAGGCCCTGGTGTTTTAAAGCCAGGCGCAGATCGTCATCGATGGGGATGGGATAAACCTCCGGGAAGCTGCGCTGTTCCCGGCGCTGCCGGTTCAGGGAATGAATCAACTCTTTGACCGTGCTTTTGCCGTCGCCGCAGACCGCGGCCGGTATGCGCTTCAGCACGCTGATCGCTTTTCCGCAAATAACCAGCACCCGGAAGTGTTCTCCGGTTACGAACTCTTCAACCAGCACCAGATTGTCGTGCAGGGCCGCCCGGAAAAAAGCAGTGATAAAATCGCTTTCATTGTCCACTCCAACCGTGATGCCTGCTCCCGCGCCGGTTCCCCGGCGGGGCTTAACCACCACCGGCCAGGACTGATTCTGGAAATAAGCGATTGCCTCGGAAATGCGGGATTTGTGAAACGAAACCGCAGCAGGCGCCGGCAATTGAGCTTCTGTTAAAAGTTGGTTGGTTAAAAACTTGTCCCCGGCAATTTTAAAGGCGGCGGCGGAATCAATCTCAGTAATCACTCCTTTTAAGAAACTGGATTTTTTTTCGGAACGGATTTCCAGCATTCCCCCGCCTCGCTCCACAACCTCCAGCCCCAGTTGCTGGGCAGCTTGCCGGACAACCTGGTTCTCCCGCTCGATCTCGTTGTCAAAATAACTGGCGTCGCT
>JAJRYW010000196.1 GCA_024275555.1 Calditrichota bacterium
AAGGAGCGCCAAACTTCAGTTTGGCAGTAAAAAACAAACACTTCTCACTGGCAAGCTAAAGCTTGAAACTCATAGGAGCGCCAAACTTCAGTTTGGCAGTAAAAAACAAACACTTCTCACTGGCAAGCTGAAGATTGAAACTCCGATGCGGGTCGGGAGGCCTTGGAAATCTATCCTGGCGTTTCGTAAGCAAGCCTACTCTATTTTCCCATTGTTATTCTCTATATTATGCACTAAAATTTGAACATTATCCCGGCGACCGGGTTAAAGCGCCAATTACATTCAAGTAAATTGATGTTAGGAGCATCCTGATGGTTAAATATTTGCTGCTGATCTTTTTGCTGGCAACCGGCTTCCTCTTTGGAAAAACTGCGGTTATTCAGCATACCCCCAAGCAGATCACTATAGAGTTTTCTTTGCCGGAGCTGTACTCGGAATCTATCGAAATTGATGAGATCAGCTATACCCGTTTGTATTATGATAATGCGGATATGCTGGTTCAAATGGGCGCACCGGCAATCCCCTATTCGCTGGTCCGGGTGGCCATTCCCCCGGAAGCGGAGGTTCGCAGCAGCTTTGATGTGATCCAACAGCAAGAGATAAACGCGATCTCGGTGGTTCCCTTCACAATTCTTTCCGGTTTAGCCCCGGAGCCGGGACCGCAGCGGGATGAGGCCATCTACCGGAGCAGCAATCCTTATCCCGGCCTGATGGTTGAGGTAGGCGAGCCGTATCATTTCCGGGGAATGCGCATGGTGGATGTAAAAATCTACCCGGTTCAGTTTTCCCCGGCCCGGGAACAGGTGCGTTTATTAAAAAAAGTGCAGATTCGTCTACAGATCAGCAAAGCCGGATTTAGCGGCGCCAAAGTTGCCCTTACCAGCGCTGCAAAAGATATTTTGCGGAAGCGGGTCGTCAATTTCCGGCAGGCGCAGGAATGGCGGCTCCCCCCCGGAAACCGGCTGGCAAAAACCCAGGTGAACTACGATCTCTCCCGGGGCAGTTGGTATAAAATTCCCATCGCGGCAGAAGGGGTCTACCAGGTAACCGGGGCCTTTTTGCAAAGCCAGGGAATCGACATCGCCTCCATTGATCCGGCGACCATTCAGGTATTCAGCTACGGCGGGCGGCCGCTGCCCACCAACACCACCGAAGCGCGGCCACAGGATTTAAACGAAATCGCCGTCGAAGTGGTCGACGTTGAGAACAACGGGCGGCTGGACCCTAATGACAAGGTAATTTTTTACGCCCAGGGTCCCAACGGCTGGTATTACAACTCCAACGGCAACCCGGCCCGCTGGAAAGCGTTTCACAATCCCTACTCATCTGTGATCAATTATATGCTCACCTTTAACCAGGCGGCCGGAAAACGCATCCCCAGCAGCAATTCCATCCAGAACGGCTCTGCGGTGCGGGCACAGCGTTTTCCAGATCAATACCGTTTCGAAGATGATACCATGAACTGGCTACAGTCCGGGACCAGTTGGTTTTGGCTGAAATTCAGCGGAACCATCGATAGCCGATCCGTGCCTTTTACGCTCCCGCAAAATTTTTTCCCCGAGAACATGCAACTGTTTATCCGTTTACAAGGCGGCTCGGGCAGCCATTACTGGGATACCCGTCCCAACTATACCTACACGTTTAACATCGCCGTCAACAATCAGCCGGCAGTGCAAAATTACCGTTTCGTCAAGAATTCCAGCGCCTCTATTTACGGTTCCACTGCCGCCCTCCGGCCCGGCGCCAATCAAATGGATTTCGATTACAGCAGCAACCTGGAAGGCTCTTACGCTTACCTGGATTATTTTGAGGTGCGCATGGAGCGCCCTTTCATCGCCGAGAATCAGCATTTGAAATTTTATCATATGCTGAACAACACTCCCGTGGAATTCACTATTTCCAATCTGCCCGGCGGCGCCAACCGGGTCTGGGATGTCAGTGATTTTGCCAATGTGCGCCAGATTAACCCGCTTCAGAACGGCGCGACAGTGACCTTTCAGGACCAGCACCAGTCGCTTGGCGAAATCCCCAAACAATACCTGGTTTTTGCTCCCTCCATAATCCGGCCGGTGCAGGAAATGGCCCCCCTGGAAAATTCGCCCAACCTGCGCAACCCGGATCGCAAAGGCAAAATGCTGATCATTGTGGCGGATGAGTTCTATGATGCGGCGGCGGCCTGGGAAGATTTCCGGGAGACCCATCCCCGGCGCCCCATGGAAGTAGAGCGGGTCAAGGTGAGCGACATCTACAAGGAGTTTTCTTCCTGCACCCCGGACCCCACCGCCATCAGGGATTTCATCAAGTACGCCCATGAGAACTGGGGAAGCGCGTTACCGGAGCTGTACCAGCCGGAATATGTGTTTCTCCTGGGCGACGGCAGCTATGACTACCGGAACATCGAACTGACTAATTATATCAATCGCGTGCCGGTATTCGAGATTAACGGCAACAATGATGTAAACAGCCGGGTGAGCGATAATTTCTTCACCGCCATCTACAACAACCGCAACGACCTGCGCTCCCTGGACCCTCAACTGGCCATCGGGCGGGTTACCGCCAACTCGGTGCATGATGTGGAAAATATGCTCAACAAGATGATCACCTATAACAACTCCTTTTTATATAACGAAGCCGAGAACGGCTGGCAAACCGTGCTGACCTTCGTGGCTGATGATGAATGCGCCGGGAACAGCATCTGCAACGAAGCCTACCACACCCGGCAGACCGAAAGAATCGTCGGTTTAGTGCCGCACAAATTTGACCTGAAGAAAATCTACCTGACTGAATACGAAACCGAGGTGGGCGGCTTAGGCCGGCTAAAGCCCAAAGCCAGCAGCGATTTAATGGACCAGATTAATCGGGGCGCCCTGGCGATCAATTACTTTGGCCACGGCGATCCCAACACCTGGGCTCATGAACAAGTATTGAGCAAAGCCCGGGATTTACCGCGCATCAACAACCCGGGCAGGTTGCCGCTCTGGATAGCCGCCACCTGCACCTGGGGCAAGTACGACGACCCCAACGAGCCCTCGATGGCCGAAGAGATGATCTGGGCAGAGAACGGCGGCATTGCCGTGCTTGCCGCGGCCCGGCCGGTCTACGCTTTCGAGAATGAATCATTTGTACGGCGGGTCTTCGAGAATCTCTTTTACAACAAGGATGACCGGCGCCGCTCCCGCGTGTTAGGCGACGCGGTGCTGATGTCCCTGGGAGGCGGCGACAACGATCAGAAATATCATCTTTTAGGCGACCCGGCTACCCAGTTGGCCGACCCGGAGCATCAAATCCGGATTACCTCTATCTCCGATGACACCCTTAAGGCGCTCTCCACGGTTACCATTACCGCCCAGGTGGTGGATTCTTCCAACCGCATCCTGAACAATTTTAACGGCAAAGCCCTCATCCGGGTCTTCGACGCAGTAGACACCACCCGCAATTTGGGCCTGACCTACACCAAACCCGGGGGAGGGATTTTTCGCGGGATCGTAACGGTGGAAAACGGGGAGCTTCAGGGCAATTTCATCGTTCCCAAGTCGATCAAATACGAGAACTCCTATACCGGGCGGATCAGCATCTATGCCTGGGGAGACCAAAACAGCCGGGACGCCGTCGGCTATAATGATTCACTGCTGTTCACCGGCACCGCTTCGCAAATTAATGACACGCGCGGCCCCCGGATTTCCTTCTCCATTCCCGAGCAACCGGATTTCTTTGACGGCGACTACGTGAACGCCCAACCCACGGTTATCGTGCGACTTGGCGACGATAACGGGATCAATCTCACCGGAGAAACCGGGCATCAAATCATCCTGACGATTGACGGGCGGGTGCGCAAAGATGTGACCGAGTTTTTCGTTTATGATGAGAACAGTTTTCAGGAAGGCGAGTTGCGCTACACGCTGCCGGCCCTTTCCCCGGGCAACCACCGCCTCACCATCTCCGCCTGGGATAACCTGAACAACTACTCGGAAGAGCAGGTCAGTTTTGTCACCACCAACGCCTCCAAATTAACCCTGGAACAAGTGGTCAACTATCCCAATCCGTTTTCCGAGGACACCCAGTTTACTTTCCAGTTCCAGTCGCCCAACCAGGGCGGTGAGGTGCGGATTAAAATTTACACCGTCACCGGGCGGCTGATTCAGGAGATTGAAGACATCGCTCAGCCGGGCTTTAATAAAATTTATTGGGACGGCCGCGACCGCGACGGCGATAAGCTCGGCAACGGCGTCTATCTCTACAAAATTGTAGTGGATGATGGTGAAAACAGTATAGAGAAAATTGAGAAATTCGCCATCGTCCGATAAGCCGTCGTTCCGCAAGACAACAGAGTCTTGGAGGGCTGGGGTAACGGAAATTCCGCCCTCCGGTGCACTAATGTTGAAAATGCCAATCACACGTTGTATTTCTTGGACACAGAATGCCGCTGCGATCCGGCAGCTTTCCCTGGTCGCCTAACCTGCCTGAAAGATTGAATCTATGGTTTTTTCCGGGGGGGAGTTTCACTATATTGGCCCATCTGCCACATGGAGGAGCCATGCAGTCCCTGTTCACTACAAACGTACAGCATGAAAACGGGAGCGCGAGTTTTACTGTCGCCGTCTCGCCGAATACCCCAGCCGGGGAGGTTCTGGCCGCGCTGAGTTTGCCCCACATCCGCGGGGCGGTGCAGCTTTGCGGGGGGGCCGGGGAACTGGCGCCGGCGCTCCGGGCTCCCCTCGCTCCTCTCTTCCAGGCGCTGATCGATTTTGCGGTGCAACACCATCTGGCCATCATCGACGGCGGCACAAACAGCGGCGTAATGGCCTTAATCGGGCAAGCCGCGGCGAATGCAGCAGAGCCGGTTTTAATCGGCGTTGTGCCGGCAAAAGCGGAAGCGGCGCCCGGCGGCCTACTGGCGCAGGATTTCCTGGAACCGCATCACCCTTACATTGTGCTGGTGGATGCAGACCAATGGGGTGCGGAAATCACCTTGATGAACGCGGTGATGGAGCGGTTGGCCCAAGACATTGCCGCCGCGACCGTTCTGATCAACGGCGGGGAGATCACCCGCAAAGAGATTGAGGCGGCCGTAGCCAGCGGCAGGCCGGTTCTGGCCGTTAAAGGCAGCGGACGCCTGGCCGATCAAATCTGCGCGGCATTGGAAAATACGGGGGATGATCTGCAGATTGACGACTTAGTTCATCGCGGCCGTTTTGTTGTGCATGAGCTTTCCGCGCCGCCGGCACAGTTTACCGCCACGTTATCAACGCTAATCCGGAGGGGCCCGACCCATGGCTGAGAAAAGCACCACCGGCGCCGATAAATTGTCCACCCGCCAGGCCGTCTTGGAAGAAGCCTGGAAATGCTTTGCCGACTGCGACTACAACGCCAATCAAGCCCAGTCTCGTTTTTTGAAACTGCGCCAGACGATCCTGTTCCTGGGCTTCCTGGCCACGGCAACGGCGGTCATCTACTCGGTTATCCCCGATCCACCGCCGGAAAGCGTCTTCTCCTTTAAAAAAGCAATGCATTACGTGGTGCTGATCATTCCCATTACTGTGAGTATTCTGGTGGCCGGGGCAGTAAAGTTTGATAAAGGCGCCGCCTGGGTGCTGCTGCGCGGCAGCGCCGAAGCCATCAAAAGGGAGATTTTCCGCTTCCGCTGCCAGGTGGAACTCTATAGCAAATCCGCTACAAAAAAAATATCCGCCGAAAGTAAACTGGCTAAAAAACTGAAGAACATCAATCAACGCCTGCACAAAGGCGCCAAACAATCCACCACAGTAACGCCGGCGCCGGAAGACTATGATTTTACGAACGCCGTTGCAGCGGGCGATGATCGCTTTTCGGCGCTTACGCCGGATAATTACATCCAATGGCGGCTGATGGACCAGTATACCTATTACCGTAAAAAGGCAAAAAATCTTTATCGGAATTATCAGACCCTGCAATGGTCAATTTTGGTCATCGGCGGATTGGGCACCCTGCTGGCTGCGATTGGGCAAGAAGTGTGGGTCGCGGTTACCAGCACCGCGGCGGCCAGCCTGGGCGCCTATGTGGAATTGAGGCGTCTGGAATCCGACCTGGCCTCCTTTAATACCGCCGCAGGAGATTTGAATAACCTGCGCATCTGGTGGAACTCCCTGGACGACGCCCGGAAAAAACAGCCGGAACATTTTGAACAGTTAGTAAAAAACACCGAGAACGTCATCCAAACCGAAAACTCCGGCTGGGTTACGGAAATGCAGGAAGCGCTGACTGAACTGTACAGCGGGGAAAACGCCGCCCAAAAAGGGCCGGCAGACTTACAACCGGGTGTTGCCATAGAAGAAATCGATCCCGATATCAAATAGCCAATCATATCAAACCTTTCAACATCTTAACGGAGGCAGTATGAACGTCGCTGAAATTCAAAAAGCACTCAAGGATCAAAATCTGGATGGATGGCTCTTGTACGATTTTCACAATCGAGACCTGCTGGCCATCAAAATTTTGGGATTAGACCCAAGCAAGTTTTCCTCCCGCCGCTGGTATTATTACATCCCCGCCGAGGGTGAACCGACCAAATTGGTTTCGGTGGTGGAAAAAACCGTGCTGGATAACCTGCCCGGCCGCAAGCTGACCTACCTCTCCTGGAAAGAAATGCACCGGCAAATTCAGGCCATGCTGGGCAAATCCAAACGCATTGCCATGAATTATTCGCCGATGAACCACATCCCCTACGTCTCGATGGTCGACGCCGGGATTCTGGAGTTAATCCGGGGGTTTGGTTACGAAATCATCTCCGCCGCGGATCTGATCCAACAGTTCGAAGCGATCATCGATGAGAAAGGCTACCGGAGTCACGTGGAAGCCGGGGAGATTGTGCTGAGCATCAAAGACGAGGCGTATGCCGAGATTGCCCAGGCCATCCGGGAGGGACGCGCCTTGAGCGAGTACGAATTGCAGCAGTTTATCATGCAGCGGTTTGATGAGGAGGGTCTCACCTGCGAAGGCCACGGGCCGATTGTGGGCATCAACGACCACCCCGCCGATCCGCACTTCGAGCCCAAACCGGAAGGGGGCTACATCTTTAAACCCGGCGATACGGTGCTGATCGACCTGTGGGCCAAGAAAAAAGAACCCGGCTCGATTTATTACGATGTCACCTGGTGCGGTTACATCGGAGAAAACCCTCCCGATAAATACCTGGAAATCTTTAATACGGTGCGCAACGCCCGCAAGGCGGCGGTTCAGTTTGTGCGGGATCGCTTTGACAAAGGCGAGCCGTGCTACGGCTGGGAAGTGGATGACGCCTGCCGCCAGGTGGTGGTTGACGCCGGGTACGGCGATTACTTTCTGCACCGCACCGGCCATTCCATCGGCGCCGATGTGCACGGGAACGGGGTAAATATTGACAACCTGGAAACCAAGGATGAACGGCGCCTGGTACCGGGAATCTGCTTCTCCGTGGAACCGGGCATCTACCTGGAAGGCGATATGGCGGTGCGCTCGGAGATCAACGTCTTCATCACCCTGGCCGGGGAAGTGGTGGTCTGCGGGGATGAACAGGAAGAGTTGATTTTGGTGCACTGAGCGAGGTTGGCTCATCCGGCAACCCCTGACAAGATAGAAGTGGAAGAGAAATAATGTTCAGTAATTGCACTTGAATAAACGGCGCTTCGTATTTGCTGGCTTCGACAGTTCAGTCAGCAGTTTCAGCCAGGAGGCTAAGCTGTCGAAGCCAGTAGTGTATGAAAAGTCTCTTTTATTCAATGCCATTTACTTAACAAGTTTAGCATATTCTTTCTGCCTATGGTGTACTTTTTGTGATTGGTAGATTTACCTCTTCTGGACTTTTGACAAATTGGTTACCTGCTTTAAGACTAACCGCACCAAAATTGTTATCTTGAAACACTTTTTTATACTTTGGAGCAAAAGGGGGTTAAAGCTGTAAAGTATAAAAAAGTCATCATACGTCATACACCAATTACAGGAAAAAGTCTATAAGCAACTGTTAATAGATAGCTTAAGAACCACTTAAGAAGATTGAAGACAATTTAGGCAGTACGTGTCAAAAGTCCAAGCCTCTTCTATGGTAAAAAAATCTTTAAATTGAAACGAAACCATGTTATTTTAAAAAACAAGTAAATGCGTTAAGATAAATTTTAAAAAGAGGTAAAAAATGCTGGAGATTAACAAAGAAGGTGATGTCTTTACTATAAAGTTTACCCGGGATGATATTTCCGAAGATTTTTTACGGAGACTATTAACCAAGTTTAGAATTGAGAAACTTCTTGAAAAAAGCAAAATGACCAAAGAACAAGCGTGGAAACTCTCTGAGGAAATTAAAGAAAACTGGTGGGTTCAAAATAAAGATTGGATACTGGATAAGATTGGAACAGAAAATAAGAGAAAGTAATTGTTGATACCAACATCGTTTTCTCTGCTTTGCTAAGAGAAGAAAATACTTCCAGAAATGAGTTGATTTTTAACGAAGAAGCAGAATTTTATACCTGTAGATTTCTGATTGTAGAGATTTTCAAACATAAAGAAAAAATCCTAAAATTTTCTAAATTGCCGGAAGAAGAACTATTAGAGGTCCTTCATGAAATTCTGAGAAATATCGAGTTTTATAATGAAGACCTGATAAACGAAGCAAATTGGAAATCAGCATATAAACTATGCCATGATGTAGATTTAAAAGATATGCCATTTGTTGCCTTAGCTTTAGAAATCGATGCTCATTTATGGTCGGGGGATGAAAGGCTAAAAAAGCATTTGAAAAACAAAGGATTTAACAAGTTTTACATGCCATAAATAAAATATTTTGACAAGTACCTTCCTTATGGCCTTGTGCTTCAAAATAAGCTCCTTAAGGAAAATTTTGTTAACGATGTCTGACAAAACCTTGCCAATAAACCGGGCTGTCTTTACCAGGGCAGCCCGTTCTTTTTGTTTATTTCCCCAACAACCTTAGCTCATACAACACCGGGGTGCGGCGGGGATCGGACGTAGAAAAGACGATTTCCAGAGAGGCGTTCCCGATTCCCTCTCTTTCCAAATCAATGATTATCTCATATACGCCGATGCGCAGTTCCCGCGCCGATCCGGGGAAAGCTAAACGGCGGCGCTCTTTGGTGGTCTGACCCACCCGGTAAAACTCCAGTTAAGTTCCCCGGGGCTGCTCATAGCGAATCCGGATTTGCTGCATCCCCGGCGGAAGCAGTTTCGACCGCCATATTCCTTCGGAGCGGAAGGTGGGATAAGCATAGGCTGCCCCGATCTTCCAGCGCCCTTTCCCGGCGCAATAGTGCAAGTATAAACGTCCCTGGTAAAAAGCCAGTTGGGGCCGCATCAATTGCCCGGACTCCCAGGCGGCTGTGGGCGAAAGCACCGCTTTGCCCGGCGACCATGTTTTTCCGTCAGACGAACGGCTCATATAAATAGAGGTGCGCACGCCCTTTCCGGAGACGGCGCTCTGCACATAGAACATCCGGAACCGACTCCCATCGAAGATGACATCCGGGGCAATCACGCCGGGCAGCCCGGTCAGCACCGGCGCGGGGTGTTTCTCCCAGTGTCTCCCATCCCGGGATTCGGCCAGCCCAATCGAGGCTAACGGCCCCTGGAACCCGGTGTAGTAGAGCAGGTAGCGGTCCTGCCGGGGAAGATAAAGCACATCCGCGTAGTTATTTCCGGCAAAATCCCAGTCCTCCGGGGCCGGGGCAAGAAGCGGTTTTGAGCTGGCCTGGCTAGACCGATTCGCCCGATTCCAGGTAAACCGCCCCACCTGGTAGCCCAGTTCGCTGTCGCTGCTGTTGCCGCTGTAGAAGATGCTCCAGAGATCCCCCCGGGCTACTACCGCCGGGGCAATCTGGTGGTAGCCGTCCCAGGCGGAGCCGCTTCCG
>JAJRYW010000197.1 GCA_024275555.1 Calditrichota bacterium
CCGTTCCATTTGGCAATATAGTCGGCGTCGGGATTGCCCCCGGCGTCGCTAAAACCGCCGCCGACATAAAGACCGCTGTCTGAGACGGCAATGGATTGCACCCAGGCGTTCAACCCGCTCCCCAGCGCCTCCCAGGAAACCCCGTTCCATTTGGCGATGTAGTCCGCATCGGGATTGCCCCCGGCGTCGGTAAAGAATCCCCCGGCATAGACCTCCCCTTCCCATACAACGATGGTATTCACGATGTCATTCAGCCCGGTTCCCAGCGCCTCCCAGGAAACGCCGTTCCACCGGGCAATTCGATCCGCATCGAGGTTTCCCCCGGCATCGGTAAAATCTCCCCCGACATACAGAACACCATTTGCAGCGGTCAGGGCGTAAACGGCATTATTTAGTCCGGCGGGTATGCCGCCGATGGGCTCCCAAAATCCGCTGTCCGCCGAAGTCTGCCGGTACTCCCGGGCGTCAAAACTGGCCGGCGCCCCGGGGCGAAAATCTCCATCCGTATTGAGCGCTTCCGGCAGCGGCGGCAATTCCATTCCCTGGGCAAAGAGGAAACCGGGTCGGCAAATTGTTATGATGATCATAAAAATAAAAGGAAGGCTCTTCATGATATCCTCTTCGTAAAGTTAAATTCAAAGCAGCAGGTGTTGGCGATTTGCATGATCAAATTAAATAGGTTTTCAGAAAGTGTCAATCGAGAAAAAGGTTGTCGGTTGACATATTTGGAACTGTTGGCCGGAACGCCGACAGGACATCCCGGCCAAACAGAGATGGGCGCTTCTAACGAAGCAGGAGCATTTTACGGGTTTGCACAAAATCTCCCGCCTGGAGGCGATATAAGTACACCCCGCTGGCTACCGGCGTCCCGGCGTCGCTGCGGCCGTCCCAGCGTATCTCATGCCACCCGGCGCCGGAAAATTCACCCCCGGGTAATTCTAACAGCGTTTTCACCCGGCGGCCGAGCACATCAAAAATATCCAGGCGCACTTTGGCTGCACCGGGCAGCCCAAAGCGGATCGTGGTGGAAGGATTAAACGGGTTGGGATAGTTCTGCAACAAATGGAATTGCGCCGGCGGCTGCGAGGGCGGCTCATTGATCCCCACCAGGTAGTCAAAGTAGAAATACCCGGCCCCAAAGACCGGATCGCCATTTACCGCGGTGTAGAACTGGGGGGGATTCCAGGCCATTCCCCGTACAGCCAAACCGGACTGACGACGGGCAATTTCTACCGGGTTGTAGGGGTCGGCGCAATTGTAGATCCGGACGCCGTCTTTCAACCCCAGCAATAAATAATCCCCTTCCGCCTCCATTTCTAAAATTGGATTGCTGAAGCTGCCCGGGACGACCGGCGCGACAGCGATGGTTCCGGCCGGCTGCAGATGAGCAGGCTGAGAGGCGTCGATGATTTGGATTTCATCCCCGTCAACAACCCCATTCAGAACATAAATTTTGTTCCCGCCAAACTCGATTTTCCGGTCCATCACAGCCAGGCTGAGCGTATCCAGGGCGGTAAAACTTAAGAGATCATAGACCACTACCCCCAGGGCCGGATGGCGGGAATAGGCGGCAGCCAGATTTCCGCTAAAAGCAACATCAACCGTTAAAACCGGCAGCGGAAGACCCGGCAGTTCTAACGGAGAAGCGGGGTTGGATATGTCGTAAATGCGAATTTGCCAGGGAGGATAGGCTGGCAGGTATAGGCGCTCATTTGTTAATCGAACCTCCGCGGGGTGGTTGTTAAACTCCATCACTGCCGGTAGAGTGCTTTCAAAGACAAGGTTGAAATTGGGATCAATGGTATACAGGTCTAATTGACTGTATCCGCCATAGTTGGCCAGAACGGTTCCATTGGTTTGAAATCGTGAGCCGGCCACGGTGTTTGTTGCGATGTTTCCCGGCGTCCCACCCGCGTCAAAAATGCTGAGCGTCAGGTCATAGCGCCCAGGGGAATACTCAATTGCAAAGATCTTTCCGTTGCGATACTGCAATTGGCCAACCGGCGTTAAGTCCGGCAAGTAAAGCCGTTGGATCAGGTTTAAAACCCGCGGGACAACCTCAAAGCTATCGACGGCCTGGTCGCTGAAAAGCTGGTCGCTGACGACGACCTGCACTTCCGCCGATCCGGTATGACGTGGTGTAAAAGTTACTATCTCAGCGCTGTCCGGGAACTGTCCTGACGCCCAGCCGGGAAATATCCATTGGTAATTTAGCGGATCGCCGTCAGGGTCGCTGGAAGCGCTGGCGTCCGCAGTTGCCGGGTCGCCAAAAATAACCGGGTGCGGCTGAATATTCAACTGGGCGGAAGGAGGATGATTGGCCGCGGCGGTTACAGTTGCCGTATCCCGGATCACCCGGCCCGTGTTTAGCGTCGCTTCCGCCTGCAGGGTGTAATCGCCGGGCAAATCCGGGTCTAACAGGGCTTGAAATCCGGCCCCGGGAACCAGTTGAGCGTTGCTTCCCGGCGGCTGGGAAAGCATTTGCCATTGCACGGATTGAAGAGAATCTCCACTGAAGACTGAAATTAAATTGAGATCAAAGACAAAAGTCGAATCGGTCGATATCAGTGTATCGCCGGAAAATATATTTACCAGGCCGCCTTTCGGGAAAAACCAGCCCACCCGGGCAGCTTGCCGGCGCATCTTTGCCACGCTGCTCCAGGCGTCGCTTCCCCGGGCAACGATAAAAGCAAATACGATATCCTGGGTGTCGCCCGGCGCCAGCGTAAAAGGCCCGTTGTTGATCAGAAACCGTTTATCAGCCGGGTCGTTGTCTAGCCATCCGCTTCCGCTCACCGGGTCGCCGGAATAAAAATAACGGGGGTCGGTTTGGGAGTCCCCGCCGGAACCCCAGGAGGTCGGATCGATGGGATTCCCATTTCTGTCTAACCCCCCAATTTGATAGTTCCTGGCCTCCGGGGCCGAGGTGGGATCGCTAAGCACCGGATCGCCATTGATGTAATATGAAAATGAAGTCCAGGGAAGAGTTCTCTTGTTGCCCACGGTTTCAAAGCCCCGCACTCCTCCCCGGTAGACGATGGCGGTGTCCCCCGGGGAATCCGCCAGCACCCCTTGTAGCAGTTTCACGCCAAAGGATGGGGGCGCCGAACCGTAGACGGCGTCCGGGCCGTTGTTATAGACATAACCGACATCCAACAGGGTGTCGCAGCCAACCAGGTCATCGCCGGACTCTCCGATATCCGGATCTCCCCATACCGAGTAAATCAGGTCGGTTGCTGTTCCCGGGGTTGGATTAATAATCCGGATATGGAAGAAGATTTCGTCGTCAAGGCTGCCGCCCGGCGAGTAGGCCCACACGGTTTGCTGAACTTCCAGTTCGATGGGCGGAGTGCCCAAACGGGGGTTGCGCATAACCATCGGCGTGCCGTCATTGTAAACCGTCCAGGTCATTATATCGCCCACCAGGGGAGGGTGGTCGATGTTGGGATCGTATTGCCCATCCCCATCGACATCCCGGAACTCCGCCCCCATCGCCACGGCGTCCGCCCATTGCTGGTAAGCCGGGCTTCCCGGGCCGTCGCTGCGGGTTGCCGTGTAAAAGCGCGCCTGCGGGTCATCCGGGTTCATGCCCCAAAGCCCTGCTTGCCATTCCCAAATCAGTGATGATTTTGCCATCCAGGAGGCCCGCAAGTCGCCATTGACAAAAGCTGTTGTCGCAAACCCGGCCTGGTATAAAAAAGATAATCCGCTCCCGGCCGGGTAGTATCCCTGCCCATCTTCTCCACTGCTGCCGTCGTTGACCAGCGGAAGTTCAACGTTGTTGCTGTCAATCACTACCACATCAACCACAGCGGGTTTCAAATGATTGGCGGGCCGTTTCCGCCCCTTTGACCAAAGCGGGGTAAAGCAGATCAAAATCAATACAAATAAAAGCAGCCGCCTGTCCATAAAGCCTCCTACTTATTTGGTGAGTCTTTAATCTATCCTGCAAAGGTTCGGAAGCGATCCTAACCGCGTCGGCGGTGGCTGATGTATATGAATAATACTGGTGATATGCCTCTTTAAAAATTTTGGGAAATATGCCAGGGAATCACAATCATTTTAAGAAAACCTGCACAAACTTGCAAGAGCTGCAAATATATTTTTCAAAAAATATGGGGCGGAAAAGAGCATTCACTCAAAAGAATGTTATAACTTGAGAAGGGAATTGTTTAAATTTGCTTCTCAAGCGAATTTTCTCTACCAGGTTATAACAATTGAGATGGTCTTTATTTCGAGGTTTTTAACCCAAAAGGACACATGAACTCCGAGACATCCCCAAAACCGGAAGAGCTTTTTTTAAGCGGACGTTTAAGCGTCGACCACCTGTCCGGGCTGGCCGACGACGATCCGGCGCGCCGGGAACGGATGCTGAAGGCTCTAATGCGTCTGGGCGAGTTGCCCGATGTAAAAGCATTAGTCGCGGCGCTGCTGCCGGAATTGTTGTCGGCGCTGGAGAGGAGCGCCAATCCCGAGGCGGCGCTGATCAACCTGGAGCACTTTGTACACCGGGTGGGCGATTGCCAGGCCCTGTTCCGGGACCTGGCCGCTCATCCGCGTTTACTGGATTTACTGATCACCCTCTTCACCGGCAGTCAATTTCTGACCGACATCCTGCTCCGGCGCCCGGAGTATCTCAGTCAACTGAGCGAACGGGACTCGCTTACCCGGCCGCGCAGCCGGGAACAGCTTTTCAGTGAAGCCCTGGGACGCGTAGAGCCGCTACCGGACACGGCTACCCGGCTGGTTGCCTTGCGGCAATTCCAGCGCCGGGAGTTGCTACGGATCGGAACCGCCGACCTGATGGGACTGCTGGATTTGCAGACTATCACCGTGCAGCTTTCCCACCTGGCCGACGCCCTGGTGCGGGCCTGCTTGGAAATTGTGGCAGATTATCTTGGCTCCCCGGTGAATAGTTTTTCCGTGCTGGCGTTAGGTAAATTAGGGGGGCGGGAACTCAATTACAGTTCCGATATCGACTTATTTTTCATTTGCGCCGCGCCGGGGCGGGAACAACGGCGGCTCGGGCAGCGGCTGATTGAAGCGCTGACCCGCTCCACCTCGGAGGGATTCCTCTACCGGGTGGATATGCGCCTGCGTCCCTGGGGAGATTCCGGGGCGCTGACGCCGGGCCTGGAGGAGGCCGTGCGCTACTTCCGGAAGCACGCCCGCCCCTGGGAAAAACAAGCCATGCTCAAAGCCCGCTATATTGCCGGGGCAGAGCACCTGGCTACGGAATTCCTGGAATCCGTGCGGGGACAAATTTTCGAACTGGACCCGGATACCGTGCGGGACGAAATTCATTCGATGAAAAAGAAAATCGAAGCAGGATTAAAGCGGCGCGGAAAAGGATGGGGAGAGGTCAAAAGCGGCAAAGGCTCTATCCGGGATGTCGAATTTATCACTCAATATCTGCAAATCATCCACGGCAAACACAATCCGGAAGTGCGCAGCCGCAACACACTGAACGGGTTAGCGCGCCTGGCAGCCGGGCAACTGCTTCCCCGCGAGCACTATCGCGTTCTGGCCGACGGCTATATTTTCCTGCGCTCGGTCGAACATTACCTGCAGATGATGCACTATCGCCAGACTCACTCGTTGCCGGAAGACCCCCTGGAGCAACGCTACCTGGCCCGCCGCCTGGGTTTCGAAGGACAGACCGCGGGACGCCGGCTGTTGTTGCGCTACCAGCAGCACAGCGAGGCGATTCGTAAACTGTATCGCTATTATTTCTCCAAAAGAGCCCGGCCAACTAAAGAAATCGCCGCCAGGAAAGCCCGGCCGGCAGACGCAGGAAGCGGGCATCAAACCCGGATGGGGGCTCTCTACAGCGAGGTTTTTTCCAGCGATGAAATCGAAATCCACGAAGCGCTGGCCGGGCAGCTCTCCGAAACAAACCTGGCCGAGGTGGAAGCCCACCCTCTTGATGATCAGCGCTGGCAGATCACCATCGTTGCCTACGATTACCTGGGAGTGCTCTCGCTGATCTGCGGGCTGCTGTTTGTCTACGGATTTGACATCCAGGACGGCTTAATTTTTACCTACCGGAAACCCCGGGAGGATTCCGGAAAGAAATCCCCCCGAATGCGCCGGGGGCCGCTTCGCCGCACTTCCCGGGCCGCTAAAGCGGCCCTGCCGCAGCGCAAATTGGTGGATGTGTTCACCGTGCGGCCCATCAGCGGCAGCGTGGACCAGGATGTCTGGCGGCAATACAGCGCCGAGTTGCGCGAGTTGATTGCTAAACTGGGCCGGCAGGAACAATCCGGGGCGCTGGGGCATTTGGCCAAACGGGTTGCGGCAAAACTGCGCAACTACAAAGTCCCCCTGGAAAAACTGCTGCCCATCGACATCGAGATTGACAACACCGCTGCGGAGCACTACACGGTGATGCGCATCGATGCGCCGGATACATTGGGATTTCTGTACGAGTTCAGCAATGCCCTGACTTTGCAGGGCATCTACATTTTCCGGGTGATGATCCGCTCCCTGACCCGCCGGGTGCACGACACCCTGCTGGTGACCGACATCCACGGGAACAAGATCACCGATCCGCTCAAACAGCGCCAGCTCAAAGCTGCGGCGGTGCTGGTAAAGCACTTCACCCACCTGCTTCCTCATTCGCCCAACCCGGAGTCGGCCCTGCTGCATTTCCGGGAGTTTGTGGGACAGCTTTTCCGGCAGCCCAACTGGCACGAGGAATTTGCTTCTTTGGAACGCCCGGAAGTGCTGGACGCCCTGGCGCGCTTGCTGGGCGTCAGCGATTTCCTCTGGAAAGATTTTCTGCGGATGCAGCACGCCAACCTCTTTCCGGTTCTGAAAGACCTCTCGGCCCTGAAATCCGCCCGAGATAAAGCTGAGTTGCAGCAGGAATTGCAGCAGCGCCTCGACGAACAAACGGATTTTACCGACAAACAGGCTGCCTTAAACGCCTTCAAGGACCGGGAAATGTTCCGGATCGATATGCGTTTTATCCTGGGGTTTATCGAAGATTTCGACCGCTTTTCCCGGGAGTTGTCCGACCTGGCCGAGGCAACCGTGGAGAGTGCTGCCCGGATTTGCCTGGCCCGGCTGCATCAAAAATACGGCCGGCCCCGCCGGGCGGACGGCCAACCGGCCCGGTTTGCGGTGTGCGCATTGGGCAAGTTGGGCGGCCGGGAGATCGGCTTTGCTTCCGATATCGAACTGATGTTTGTCTTTGAGGAAGACGGTCTGTGCGACGGCGAAAATTCCATTTCCACCGCCGAGTTTTACGACAAATTGGTGCAGGATGTACACGCTTCGATTTTAGCCAAGCGGGAGGGGATTTTTGAAATTGATTTACGTTTGCGTCCCTACGGCCGGGCCGGGCGGGATGCGGTGCTGTTGGCGGCCTTTAAGGAATATTTTTCTCCGGACGGCCCGGCCTGGGATTACGAGCGACAGGCATTGACGCGACTGCGGCCCATTTACGGCGATGAAGCCTTTGCCCGGGAAGTGACGGCTGTGCGCGACGCCTGCCTTTATCAGCAAAGCCGGTTCGATGTTGCCGCCATGCGGGCCATGCGGGAGCGCCAACTGCGCGAGTTGGTCAGCGGCGGAACCCTCAACGCAAAATATAGCCCCGGTGGATTAGTGGATTTGGAATATCTTGTGCAAGGTTTGCAAATCCGGTACGGGCGGCAACACCCGGAATTGCGCACACCCAACACCGCCGAGGTATTGCAGAAACTCCGTGCGGTTGGGGTGATCAGCGAGGAGGATTACCGGCAATTGGAAAGCGCCCGGGTGTTTCTGCGCGCCCTGATCGAAGGGCTGCGCATGGTGCGAGGCAATTCGAAAGACCTCACCGTTCCCCCGCCGGAAAGCGAAGAGTTCGATTTCCTGGCCCGCCGCCTGGGATATTCCGACCATGCCGGCAAACTTTATCAAGACCTGCTCAACACCACTTCCATTGTACAGGAAATTTCCAAGCGCTGTCTGGAGTAACCAATAGCCCCCCGGGCGGCGGACCGGCAATCTTTGGTCGAATTTTGCAGACAGCCCATCCGGGATCGTAGGTTTATCGTAAATTGTCACTGCTTTTCTCCGGCAGAACCCATTTGGACGGCCTGTTAAAAAGCGCCCGGTGCGGTAATCCCTATTTGTCCCGCTCTGTTTTCAGCCGCTGAATGTGACTTACTATTTTATCCGACAACTCCCCCCGGGAGCCTGTATTCTTCTCCGCCAACCGGGCATATTCCAGAAAAAACGCCAGGCTTCCCTGCTGAAGCAGACGGCCGATTTCCTGAGAACCTTTTGCGGCCACAATCCGTTTGCTCATCCGGTAGCCCAGGGCGTAAAACGGCCCGTTGGATTTCAAGCCGTTGTTGATCAGTTGCTCATAATGTTCAAAATCCCGCTCCCGGTAAAGCGCGATAACGATGTTTTCCAGCAACGACAATCCTTCCGCGACTTTGGTGTTTACCTCCCATTCCGGGGGGACGCCTCCGATAAAGGTTGCGGTTCCCTCCAGCATCACATAGCTAAGCGCCCGGTATAATTTCCGGTCCGCCGGCTGGGAGAAGTTGCGGCGCACCAGGTCTTCAAATTGCAGCGCCCGGTTTTTTACCAATTCGCTATCGATAGGACAGATACGCAACTGCAGCCGGTGAAAGGTCTCATGAGCAACGGTGCGGATCATCAGCGGGAAGTTGTCTTTGAATTGAATGATATTGGTGCCCAGGCTGTTTTCTGTGGCCCAACTGCGGATTCCAAAATTAACGGCAAAGCGGATGGTGTCGCTGAACCGGGTATCCTGCGGTACAAAAGGAGCTA
>JAJRYW010000198.1 GCA_024275555.1 Calditrichota bacterium
ACCGCGCTTTTCTGGTCGGCGATATGCCGTTTCTCTCCTACCAGGTTAGTCAAGAAGAGGCCATCCGCAATGCCGGCCGTTTTCTGAAAGAGGCCGGAATGGATGCGGTAAAGCTGGAGGGGGGCGGGAAAAATGTGCAGACCGTGGCGGCGATTGTCTCGGCGGGCGTCTCGGTGATGGGTCACATCGGCCTTACCCCGCAAACCGCTACCCAATTCGGCGGGTATAAAGTGCAGGGAAAGAGCGCCGAGGCGGCTTTCCGGCTATTGCAGGACGCCCTGGCGCTGCAGGAGGCCGGTTGTTTTGCCCTGGTTCTGGAGGCGGTTCCGGCGCGGGTGGCGGAAGTTATCAGCGACAAACTGACCATCCCCACAATCGGCATCGGGGCCGGCCCTAATTGCGACGGCCAGGTGCTGGTCTTCCACGATCTGCTGGGGATGTTCGATCAGTTCACGCCGAAATTTGTCAAGCAATTTGCCAACCTGGAACCGGTGATTATTGAGGCGCTCAGCCAGTTTTGCCGGGAAGTGCAGGACGGCCTCTTCCCCGGCGAGGAACACAGTTTTAAAATGCCAACCCGGGAATATCAAAAATTTTTAAAACGTTTATGAGTACCTGTCGGTTAACTATTGTCGGGGTGGGGGCGATGGCCTGTTTGTTCGGCGGCTATCTGTCGGCGGCGGATAAAATCAAGTCGCAGCTTCCGGCGCCTTCTTCCCGCCTGGATGTCTTGCTGTTCGGGCACTGGGCCGCCCAGTTGGAGGCTTTGCGCCGCCGCCCGCTGATTATCCGTCTCTGGGACGGGCGCAGCTTCCGCCAGCGCCTGAAAACCACCTTTAAAGAAGAAACCATCCCGGTATCCGATGTGATTTTGGTGCTGACCAAGCAATATCAAAATCCCCAATTTGCCGAGAGCGTTTCCTCCCGGTTAGCGCCGGAGGGAGTGCTGATTACCCTCCAGAATGGGTTGGGGGCCGGGGAGGCGTTCCGAAAATTCCTGCCGGAAGAGCAGATTTTTGCCGGGGTAACCTACCAGGCCGCCTACCTGGATGAACCGGGGCAGCTTATCCATACCGGCGCCGGGATGACCTTTTTGCCGGATCGCCTGGCCCATTTGCCGGTTGGCAAAACTTTTTTAGGATGGCTGCGTTTTACCGGAATTCCGCTGAGCCTCACCCCCCATATCGGGGAACAAATCTGGGCAAAAACAGCGGTAAACGCGGTGATCAACCCCCTGACTGCTTTGCTCAATATCGCTAACGGCCAATTGATCGAGGATCAGCAATGCCGGAAGATTATTTCCCGGCTTTGTAAAGAATTATCCGCAGTTGCTGCGGTGCAGGAGGCGGTTGTGGATCCGGACGCCCTGGAAGCACAGGTGGCGGCTGTTTGCCGGGCAAGCAAAATCAATTATTCCTCTATGCTGCGGGATGTGCAGCAAGACCGCCCCACCGAGGTCGAGGTGATTTTGGGAAAACCCCTGCAGATTGCCCGGGAAGCCAAGCTGAACACACCGGTATTGTCGCATCTTTATCAATTAATGCAAGAGCGGCAAAAGGGCCGGATAATTAAACGTGATAATGTGTTTGAAACGGTTATACCTGGCTAAGTGGGTAAGATGATGAACGTTTTTCAAGAGATTGAGGATATCCGGCGGCATCGCTGGAAAGAACCTCATCAAAGCTGGGGTGTTGTGCCGACGATGGGGTTCTTGCATGAAGGGCATTTGAGCCTGGTGCGCCGGGCCCGGCAGGAAAACGACCGGGTGGGGGTGAGTATTTTTGTCAACCCGATTCAGTTCAACAATCCCCAGGACTTGAAAAACTACCCGGTCGATTTGGAACGCGATTTGACCTTGTTGCGTGCTGAAGGTGTGGATTTGGTTTGGACGCCTGCGCCCGAGGTGGTCTATCCGCCCGGTTTCCAGACTTATGTGGAGGTGGAACAAGCAGCGCAGCCGCTGGAGGGAGAACATCGTCCCGGTCATTTCCGGGGAGTGGCTACCGTAGTCGCCAAGATTTTCAACGTATTCCAGCCGCACCGGGCTTATTTTGGTCAGAAGGACGCCCAGCAGGCGGTGGTTGTGCAGCGCATGGTGAAGGACTTGAATTTCAATTTAGAGATCGTAGTCTGTCCTACTGTGCGGGAACCTGACGGCCTGGCGATGAGCTCCCGCAACGCCCGCTTAAGCAGCGAAGGCCGCAAACGGGCGCTTTGTCTATACCAGGCCCTGAGAACGGCTCAGCAAGCCATCTCCGCAGGTGAGCGGGATGCGGAACAATTACGTGAGCTTATGCGCCGGGTCATTCAGCAAACTCCCGGTGCGGAAATCGACTATGTGAGCGTCGCCGATCCGCTGACGCTGAAGGAGTTGGAACAGATCAGCCGGCAGGCCTTGCTTTCTCTGGCCGTGCTTATTGAGGGAGTGCGTCTGATCGATAATGTTTTAATACGCTGATTGAATAGAAAAAAACAGTAGGGTAATTATATGCGGTGGGTAATGCGCTCCAAGATTCACAAAGCGATTGTAACGGAAGCCAATCTGGAATACGTCGGCAGCTTAACCATTGATGAAGATTTAATCGAGAAAGCCGGATTATGGCCCGGGGAAAAAGTGCTGGTTGTTAGCAATACTTCCGGGGCCCGGCTGGAAACTTATGTGATAAAGGGCGAGCGGGGCAGCGGGGTGATTTGCATGAACGGCGCCGCCGCGCATCTGATCCGCGAGGGAGAAGAGGTGATTATCATCGGTTTTGAATTAACCGACCGGCCTGTTGAAGAAAAAGCAATTTTAGTCGACCGGCAAAACCGCTTTGTGTGCTACCTGTAGAGTTTTTTTAAGTGCTTCCGGAGATCCGGAGGTTTGGTTTTAGTACAAGAGAAAAGAAATCATTGGATTCCTTTTCTCTTAGAATGTTCCCCTTCACCCCTTCACCTTCCCGACACGCCTGGATGCTCTGACCACCAGATTTTGTCCATAAAAAAAGGGAATCCTAAGACTCCCTTTTCTTTTGCGGGACCGACGAGACTCGAACTCGCGACCTTCCCGCCGGGTCGGGACGTTCTGCCCAACTGCTTTTGTACACAAGAAAAGGGAATCATTTGATTCCCTTTCATTGCTTGCG
>JAJRYW010000199.1 GCA_024275555.1 Calditrichota bacterium
ACTTCCAGGTCCGGCCCCATTAGTTTGATGCCAACAGGCGTTTTAATCCCGGTGGAAAGCATATCAATCCGGGTTTTGATGGGCATGGTCCAGGCGTTGGTTAATCCCGGGAATTTGATGGCGTCATCCATCTCCCGGATCAGCTCCTCAACCGTCAGGCCGGGCCGCCATTCACTTTCCGGTTTAAGCGTAATCGTAGTCTCGATCATCGAGAGCGGCGCCGGATCGGTGGCGGTCTCCGCTCGACCGATCTTTCCGAAAACATGGTGCACCTCCGGAAAGCTCTTAATGATCTTGTCGGTTTGCTGGAGCAGTTCCTTGGCCTTGGTGATGCTTAATCCCGGGTCGGTGGTGGGCATGTAAAGCAGGTCGCCTTCATTCAGCGGAGGCATAAACTCGGAGCCGATATGCTCTACCGGGTAAATAGAGATGATTAACACCAGCACGGCTGCGCCAATGGTCGACCACTTAAAACGCAGTACAAAGTGGATGATGGGCCGGTAGAGGCGGATCAGGATCCGGTTGACCGGGTTTTTGTTCTCCGGTAAAATTTTGCCCCGGATCAAGTAGCCCATCAAAACCGGCACGATGGTAAGAGAGAGCAAAGCCGCCGCGGCCATCGAGTAGGTCTTGGTGTAGGCCAGCGGTTTAAAGAGTCGGCCTTCCTGGGCTTCCAGGGTAAACACCGGCAAAAAGGAGAGGGTGATGATCAGCAGCGAGTAAAAGAGCGCCGGCCCCACCTCCTTGGAGGAGTCGATAATAATTTGCCAGTGGTCCTTTTTACCCCCGTCCCGTTCAATATGCTTGTGGGCGTTTTCGATCATCACAATTGCCGCATCGATCATCGCCCCGATAGCAATGGCAATCCCTCCCAATGACATAATGTTGGCGTTCAGTCCCTGGAAGTACATCACCAGGAAGGCCATCAGAATTCCCATGGGCAGGGTAAAAATGGCCACCAGGGCGCTGCGGAAGTGCAGCAGGAAGACAATCGTCACCACTGCGACCACGATGCTCTCTTCCAGTAATTTCTTTTCCAGATTCTCAATGGCCCGTTCAATCAAGCCGGAGCGGTCATAAGCGGTGTGGATGCTCACACCGTCCGGGAGGCCTTTCTTTAGCGATTCCAGTTTTTCTTTTACGGCGTGGATGGTCTTCAGCGCATTTTCGCCAAAACGCATTATGACAATGCCTCCGACCACTTCTCCCTCGCCGTTTAAATCGGTGACCCCGCGCCGCAACTCCGGGCCAATATGCACATTGGCGATATTTTTGATCAGGATCGGCGTGCCGTTCTCATCCACACCGATGGGCACATTTTCCACATCTTCGATTGATTTGATGTAGCCCAATCCGCGCACCATGTATTCGGTTTCGCCCATTTCCACCAGCCGGCCGCCCACATCGTTATTGCTGCGTTTCAGGGCCGTGCGCACTTTGGAAAGAGGGATGTTGTAGGCCAGTAGTTTATTGGGATCAACCTCCACCTGGTACTGTTTGACGAACCCGCCGATGCTGGCCACTTCGGCCACCCCGGGCACACTCATCAACTCGTAGCGCAAGTACCAATCCTGCATGGAGCGCAATTGCTGCAAGTCATATTCGTCGCCGCCGTCCAGGGTATACTCATATACCCAGCCCACCCCGGTTGCATCGGGACCCAGGGTGGGGGTGATCCCCTGGGGCAGGCGGCCGGCCACGTAGTTGAGGTACTCCAGCACCCGGCTGCGCGCCCAGTAGATATCGGTGCCGTCTTCGAAAATGATATAGACAAAAGAGAACCCGAAAAAGGAATACCCGCGCACCACTTTAGCATAAGGCACCGCCAGCATCGCCGTAGTTAATGGGTAGGTTACCTGATCTTCCACTACCTGGGGGGCCTGACCGGGAAACTCCGTAAAAATGATCACCTGGACATCACTCAAATCCGGAATGGCGTCCACGGGCGTATCCAGCAGTGCGAATACGCCGGCCGCCCCAATCATCACTGTAAAAAGGATGACTAAAAATCTATTGTTGACCGAGGCTTCGATAATTTTTTCTAACATTTTTTTTCTCCGTAAGCACTATCTTTTTTGAACCCGTTGTCGTCATGTGTAAAGCGTAATGGGCAGATTCGCAACCGCAACCGCCATACACGTTTCAGTTACATGTTTACTGATTTCCCGGATGAATTGTGCTGATGTTCTTTCTCCTTGGAGTGATCCATCCCTTCCATGTCGTGCTCTTTTTCATTCTCCTTGGAGTGATCCATCCCTTCCATGTCGTGCTCTTTTTCTTTCTCGCCGGAATGATCCATCCCTTCCATATTCTGCGATTGCTCATCCGCGTCGGATCGTGTAACCGGCGCTTTTTTGCCTTTGTTTCTCTTCTCTTCCAGCATTTTCTGGATGGCTTCCTGCAGGCGGCTTTCGCTGTCGAGCAAGAATTGGGCGGAGATGACTACTTTCTCCCCTTCCAGGAGTCCGTTGATTACCCGCACATAGCGGTTTCCCGGTCCGCCTTCTTCTCCGATGATAATTTCCCTCGGTTCGAACTTTCCCTTGTCCCGGGATACAAAAACTAAGTTGCGGCGTCCCGAGCGGATCACTGCCTCGGCCGGCACCACCAGTGCATCGGGAATTACTTTGCCCTCCAGTTCCACGTTGACGTACATCCCCGGCTTCAACTCCAGGTTGGGATTTTTAAATTCCAGCCGCACGTGTATATCGCGGGCTTTTTTGCGCAGGAAGGGATAAATGTAGGCGACTCTTCCGGTAAAGATTTTGCCGGGAAGATAAGAGAGTTCCATGGTGGCGGTTTGGCCTTCCCTTACCCAGGGCACTTCAAAATCGTAAATACTGGCATGCACC
>JAJRYW010000200.1 GCA_024275555.1 Calditrichota bacterium
AATTTCTATCTTGTTGGAGAGAATTATCGTCTACGTATCGCTGTCAAGCTGAAGCTTGACACTCCTACCGGTTAAGTTTGTTTTTCCGGATTCAGACGCCTGCGGCTACTCATTAACATTACGAGCAGGAGTGCCAAACTTCAGTTTGGCCGTGATAATATAGACGCGTGAATAAATTCGAGAAGACTGCCGGTTCTCCGGTATCCGCATTCCGGGTAATCGGAATGCGGCTGCCGCAGCAATCTATATTCGCGGATTAATTCACGCCTCTATAGCTCCCCTTCCCGATCAGGGCAGAGCCGGTGGGAGGTTCGATGAGCAGAAATTACTAATTTTGTGCACTATTTTAATTCTTTTTGTACCGCGGTGGATTCCCGGAAACAGGAGCCTCTGCAAACGCACACCAGCGAGAGTACTGGCAAGAGAGGGATTCCCGAACCGGCGTCATAGAAAATCACAATTTAAATTGATTTCGGTGAAAGCGGGGGTTTACTTTTATGGCAGTTAATTGGGGTGATTGCCATGAGTGTCGCCAAATCTCCGGAGAAAAAGCAGGATGGACTTTCCCGTCGTCTTGAGGAAGAGACACTCCCTGTAATTCACCGGCCCCTGGCCGGCGATATTCCCCTGGCAGCCGTGCTGGATTCCCTCACCCGGGAAGGTCGGTTATATGAAGCGCTTCCCGGCAATACGGTGCGCTGCTGTGCCTGTGGGCATTATTGCAAGATCAAGCCGTCTAAGCGCGGCATCTGCCAGGTGCGCTACAACCTGGGGGGAAAACTGTATGTTCCCTGGGGATATGTCTCGGCCCTGCAATGCGACCCCGTGGAAAAGAAGCCCTTCTACCATGTATATCCGGGTTCCCTCACCCTCACCTTTGGCATGCACGGCTGCGACCTGCACTGTCCGTTTTGCCAGAACTGGGATATTTCCCAGACGCTGCGGGATGCCCGCGCCGGCAGACGCCCCTCGGAGATAAGCCCCGAAGAGATTGTGGAATTGGCAAAGAAATACAACGCACGCTGTATTACCAGTTCCTATAATGAGCCGCTGATCACCTCGGAGTGGGCAAAAAGTGTTTTCCGGCCGGCAAAGGCCGCCGGGCTTACCTGTCTGTATGTTTCCAACGGGAATATCACCACGGAGGTGCTGGAATATCTCCGTCCCGTTACTGTCGGGTTTAATATCGATTTAAAAACCATGCGGGACCGGAACTATCGCCGCCTGGGCGCTGTGCTGGAAAGGATCCTGGAGGGGATTGCCGCGGTGCATAAAATGGGCTTCTGGCTGGAAATTGTCACCCTGCTGGTACCCGGTTTTAACGACAGCGAGGCGGAAATCCGGGAGACCGCTCAGTTTATCAAATCCGTTTCCCCCGGTATCCCCTGGCATGTAACCGCTTTTCATCCCGGCTACAAAATGACCGGGCCGCCGCCCACACCGGCAAAAACGGTCATCCGTGCTGCGGAAATCGGTTACGAGGAAGGGCTGCACTTTGTTTACGGCGGCAACCTGCCCGGCAGGGTGAAAGACTATGAAAATACTTACTGCCCCAATTGTAAAGCCGTGTTGGTCGAGCGTCGCTGCTACCGTGTTTTGAAGAATCGGATCGGGGGAGAAGGACGCTGTCCCTACTGCACGACAATGATTCCCGGGATATGGGAATAGCGATATCTGCAAATAAGTGGTTAATGTGGATCATGCGGTGCTCCGTCTTCCGGTAAGGATAAAATCCCCCGGGGGCGTGGCGCCGATTTTAGGCGCACCGGAGAGCGCAAAGCCAACTCACCCATATTTTTCTAATAGCCCATTGCTCCTTGCCCCGGTATTCTTCGCCGGTGCAGGTGTGGGAGGTTCTCGGCCTATTGTCTAATATTGTGCATGGACACGAGGCGGAGCCTCGGTATGGCGCACCAGCGCGGAGCACTGGTGTGAGAAGAGCGCAGAGCACTGGTGGAGAATGGAAGGGGCGAGGATGCCGGATCCCCAACGGGGGGCAGGCATGTCCGGCATGACAATGGCCCTGTCACCCTGGGCTTGACTGAGGGTCTCCTCATCCGGTGCACTGAGTTCTGTCTGCATGCCGTGTAATTGTGTGCAGGGTCTGCCTGGGCGCACGAGGCGGGAGCCTCGTTATGGCACACCAGCGCGGAGCAGTGGTGTGAGGAGAGTGCAGTGCACTGGTGTGAAAAAGATGTTTATCCAGTCAAAGACGTGAAAGGACGGCATTGATTTAACCACTCGATCAGGCTGGCGGTTTGCCCTGTGCGGCTGAACTCCCCGAGATGATGAAAAGGATAGCGTGCGGGAAGCTCCTCCGGCGCGGCCAGCCATTGCTTCAAGACGGATTTGATTTGCCCGACATCCCGGTATTCGATCACCTCTCCGGCCTGGCAACGCCGAACCAGGAAGGCTAAATCGCTATCCGGGGGGCATACGGCCAGGATGGGGCGGCGCAGGTAAAGGTACTCGTAAATCCGCCCGGGGGTTACCCAACGGCTGCCGGGCAAATTGCTTTCGATAGCCAACATCAGGGCGTTGGCCCGGGCGGCTTCCTGCAGCGCTTCCCGGTGGGGCAGGTAGGGGGTGTATTCCAGCAAATCTTCCACACCCATCTGATTGGCCTGTTCCCGAAAATCCGGGGACCATTTGCCGATCAGCCGTAACTGAAATCGATCCGGTAAATCGGGTTGTTCCGCCCGGAGTTGACCGAGCGCTTCTAAGAACGTCAGGGGTCGATTTCCCTGGGAGTAGATCGTCCCTAAAATAACCATTTGGAAGCGGGCGCCGGGGGCGGCGGACCCGGGGAGCGTCGCCGGAAAATCATCCGGATCGTAGCCGTTGCGGATGGTGCGATGAGGGATGCGCTCAATTTCCGGGAAACGGGACAGGTAATGTGCTTGCAGGGCCGGGTTGACAAAGACAATCCCGGCGGCGGCCCGTAAGGTGCGGCGTTCCAGGCGCTCCTGCCGGCGCTGATGCCAGCGGCTGACTTGCGGAAGATAGGGATTGCCGGTCCAGGCGTCCCGGAAATCCAGCACAAAGGGAATCCCCAGCAGCTTTTTCGCCCAATAGCCGATTAAGCCGGCCGTGAAAGGCGGCATACTGCAGAACAGCACATCCACCGGGCGGCGGCGATGCAGGCGCCAAAGCCGGTAGAGCGCAAAAGGCAGCCAGGGCGCCCGGGAGTCCGGGATAAAAATCGACATGGCGATTTTGCGGATAATCCCGCTGCTCTCTTTGGAGGAACTCGATGGATTGTCTCTTTTGCCTCGCAGGCGTTTCCAGAGATAGATCAGCCGAAACGGGTCGGCGGAGCCGCTGCGTACAATCTCGGCCTGATGGGGAACCTCCTCCAGCAGGCTGTCATCCCGGCTATAAAAATAACTTGGTTTTACGGTAAGCACCGAAATCCGGTAGGCCCGGTAGTCAAAAAATTTAAGAAATTTGACCACTCGCTGAACCCCGCCTCCACCCATGGGGGGGAAGTAGTAATTCACGAAAACCAGGTGTCGCTCAGGGGCAGTAGCGCTGTAGTTCACGGATGAGTTCATTCAAGTCGTTATCCCCGTTGACGTAGTCAGTGACGTTTGCGTCTACTTCCAGAATCCGGAATTCCCCGCGAGCGCCGTCAATCCAGCGCTGGTAGGCGCTGTTCAAATACTCAATATAGCTGCGGTCGATGCTCTTCTCGTAGTCGCGGCCGCGCATCTTAATCCGCTCCATCAGGGTGTCTACCGAGGCGTTCAGGTAGATGATCACATCCGGCTTGGGCAGAAAGGGCACCATGTTGTTAAACAAATCGCGATAACAATCATAATCGCGCTGATCCATGTAGCCCTGCTCGTAGAGGGAGCGGGCAAAGATCTCCACATCTTCATAAATAGTGCGGTCCTGGATGGCGTGAATCCCGGCCTCAACAATTTTCTTCTGGCTGCGAAAGCGGTGGGCTAAAAAATAAATTTGCAGATTAAAGCTCCAGCGATTCAGGTCCTGGTAAAAATCGTTTAAGTAGGGATTGTCGATGACGCTTTCAAAATAGGGTTGCCAATTGAGGCGTTGGGCGAGTTTCTCGGTCAGCGTGGTCTTCCCGACCCCGATATTGCCGGCAATGCCCACTAAATAGTTCCGTTTTTCCATTGATCACTTTCACCGGTTTAGATTTTTCCTGCTCTATGTTCAGTTAGATTGCGGCGGCTTCCATCTCCCTGTTCCCCACATCGCGGACGCGGTTACAACTATACAAAAAATCATTTCGGAAGTCAATGGAGGAAAATGTCGCCGGGGGGCTCGGGGCCTTGGGGAAGAACGGCCTGCTTATAGCAGGATCGTTGAACGAGACTTAAAAAAAATCCCTGCCGCATTGCGACAGGGATTTAATATTCGTCTGCTGTGCATTAAAACAGTCTCATCAGTTCCGGTATTCGATAAATTTCTCGATTTGTTCAAAGAGTTCCCGGTCTTTAAACGGTTTGACCATGTAGGCGTCGGCGCCCAATTCCGTGGTCAGCTGCCGGAAATTATCCCCGGCCCGCCCGGTCAGCACTACGATTGGTAAAGTGTTGAAACGCTGGTCGTAGCGGAGCGTCTCGATCAATTCATACCCGGACAGTTTGGGCATTTCCAGGTCGGTAATCATAATATCAAACTGTCCTTTGTTGAGCAGTTCCAGCGCCTCGTATCCGTTTCGGGCCGTTCCGGTCTGGAATCCTTTTTGCATCAACAAGCTGCTTAAGTATTTGCGGATGCTCAAAGAATCATCGACAATCAGCGCGGATGGTTTTCGCCCCTGAACTTGCTTTTTCTCGATGGGGGGCCGGCTGAGCGGGGCCGGTCGTTCCGGGGCTGGGGTTGCGGCGCTGCCGCCGGCGCGGGCTTTCATAGCGTCGGAGATGATCTGGGGGATATCCAGAACCAGCACGACCTGCCCGTCGGCCATAATCGAACCGCCCGAGATGTATTTAAGCCGCCTCAGTCCCGGACCCAGCGATTTGATCAGAATTTCTTCCCGGCGAATAATCTTATCCACCAGCAGCGCGCTACGATTGCCTTCATCCTGTACAATAATCAGCGGATAGCTGCTGGTTGCAGCAATCAGTTTTTCTTTGCCGTTTTTAATTTTCAGCAAATTGCTTAGCTGGATGACCGGTATTTTCCGCTCCCGGTAGCGGATGTAATACTCTCCTTCTTCGCTCAGAATATCCTGGCCGCTGGTGTGCAGCGTCTCTTCCACCTGCATGAGGGGAATAGAATAAACATGGCCGCTGACATCGACCAGCATGGATTGGATCACCGAAAGGCTGATGGGCACCCGGATGCTGAAAGTCGTTCCTTTTCCTTTCGTGGTATAGATGCGGATGTCGCCTTTGGCTTTTTCTATCTGGGATTTTACCGCGTCCAGGCCCACCCCGCGGCCGGAGACCATAGTGGTTTCTTTTGCCGTGGAAAAACCGGGGTAGAAGAGGTATTCATACAACTCCTGCTCGCTCATATTCCCCGCGTCTTCTTCGCTGAGCAATCCCTTCTCAACGGCGGCGCGCTTAACCGTTTCCAGGTCGATCCCACGCCCGTCATCCCGTACTTCGATAATTATCTGGTTGCGGTCGCGCGAGGCTTTGATTTCCAGGTGTCCTTCTTCCGGTTTTCCGGCGCTTTTGCGTTCCTCGGCGGTTTCCAGGCCGTGGTCAATCGCATTTCGGATCAAATGCAGCACCGGCTCGTAGAGGTCGTCTATTAAAGCGCGATCCAGTTCGACAGCCCCGCCTTCCATGGTCAGGCGAATCGGTTTCTTCATCTTTTTCGCCAGATCGCGGATGGGGCGGTGGAAGCGCTGGAACAGCATGTCAATCGGCACCAGCCGGGCTTGCATAATCTCATCGAGAAGCTCGTTACTCAGCTTGTTCAATTTCTGGAGATTCTCATCGTAACTCTTGGAATTCTCTTTAATGGTATGCGTCAGCGTGCTGATCTGGTCTTCCAGGGACCGTACATTTTTAAGCACTCGCTGCAAATTGTCGATCTGCTTTTTCAGCGCTTCTTTGGCGCCGGGCTTACTTTCAATCAGCGGATCGATGATCTCGCGAACCTTATTCTCTTCCCGAAGCAGCATGGTTAAATAATCCTCGGTATCCCGGAAGAGCTTCAGGTTATTGTTCAGCATGGGCATAAACTGTTTCAGACGATCCAGTTGAGTTTTAAACTGGTTGTTGCTTACAACCAGTTCGGCGGCCAGGTTTAAAAGATGGTTCATCTTGGTGATCTTCAGCCGCAAATAGGTGTCCTTCTTTCCGGTCTTCCCGGAGGCGGGTTCTGTTTCGGTTACCAGCGAGGCAGTTTTTTCTGCCGCGGGCTCTTCGATGGGTTCTGCTGCTTCCGCCGCACCGCCGGCGATGCCCAGCCGTTCCCGGTATTGATTCAACTGTTCCAAAACCGGCTCAAAATTTTTGGTTGCTTCTTTGCCGCCTTCTTCCAGGGCGTTGAGGATATAGGTGGTTTCATCCATTACGGAAAAGAGCAGGTCGAAGATGTCTTCCGGCAAGCCCTTTTTCTCCCGGATTTTATACTCGACAATATCCTCGCTGCGATGCGCCAACTGCTCGATGCTCCTGATCTGCACCATCGCCGAGGAGCCTTTCAGCGTATGCAGGCAGCGCATCAGGTGGTTCTGCATCTCCAGGTTTTCCGGGTCTTTTTCTAACTTCAGTAGCAAGTAGTTGATGTCGTCAAGCTGTTCGTGGGCTTCTTGAAGAAAGAGAGCCAGCACCGGCGCTGCCGGGACAGGTTCCACGTCCGGCGCCGGGGCTGCCGGCGGCGCCGGTTCCGGTTCCGCCGTTTTTGCTGTCGCCGGGGCGGATGGGATTATATCCGAAAGAACAATCTCTGCCGCGCCTTGCGACTTGATTACCTGATCCAGTTTCTCCATCGCTTCTTCATAGATTGCTTTGTCGACCTGGTGATTCCGGGTGAGCTCCCGGATGACCCACATAGCCCGGCGCGACACCGGAATTGTGCCGTGCAGGTCTTCAATCTTTTGTACGACTAACATCTCGAAGATAGTTTCCAGGCGGTCGGTAATCTCGGCAATCTCGCTGATCCCCAGCATCTTGGCTGCGGCGCGGATTTCATGAGTGGCCCGCTCGATTTGCTGGAGCGCCTCTTTGTCGTAAGTAAATTTTTCCAGGTTGTCCAGGTTCTTTTCCACCAGTTCGAAACTATTGGCAACCTCGTTGCGGAAGATCGAGAGCATCTCGGGGTCTTTTTCCTGGAGATAGATCATTTCGGATTCCAGGGCGGGCTGTTCCGCCGGAATTTCCGGGACAACCGTCTCTTCTGCCGGAGCGGTTTCCGCTTCCCCGGCGGTGATCTGCATGAGTTGCGCCAGGGCCTGGCTTGCATCGCTGCTCTGGCCGTCCAGGCGGCGCTGCAAATGATCCACCAGCGACCACATCAGCTCAAAGAACTCCGGGTCGGCGGGAATATCCTTGTGCTCCACACCCTCCAGCACCCGGTCCAGCGGTTCGGCAATCTCGGCAATATCTTCCCGCCCCACCATCTGGGCGGCCCCTTTCAGGGTATGGGCGGTTACTTCCAGGTCATGCCAGCTTTTCTGATCAAAACCTTCTTGCTGAAGTTTTTCCAGGCTGGCGCGGATATCATTGAGGTAGTTCCCCGCTTCGGAGGTAAAGACCATCCGGATTTCCTCATCCGGCGAAATTTCATCCGTTTTTTCAGCCTCGGTTTCCGGCGCTTCTTCCGTGTCTGTCAGCGCCAGTTCCCGGCGGAAGATGTGATCGAATGCGCTGAGCAGGTACTCCGTGTCCGGAGATTCGGGCAGGTTCATTAAACTATCGCGGAGTTCTTCCAGGTAGCCTGCCAGGTCGCGCCGGTACCCGGCTTGATCTTCCAGGTGCTCCGGTTGAAATCCTTCCAGCTTCACGCAGAGCATCCGGAAGAGCATCTCCAAATCGTCATTATGAAGAAGCTGGGCATTTTCTTTCAGCAAAATAAAAGTGGGACTGAGGCGCCGTTCGATAAAGGCGCTGTCCAGCGTTGCGCCGGCCTCAATTTGTTTGATCAACTGTTCAATCCGACGTGCGCCGGTGTCGCCAAATGCTGTTTCGGCCTGGTCGACTCCTACGCTTTCCCGGGGCGCTTCACCGGCGGCAAGTTTGTCTGCATACTCTTTCCACAATTCCGGCGCGGCGTTGATATAATTGTTTTGCCAACTCGAGATGATCTCTTCAGCCAGTTGCTGTTGTTGCGGGCCAAGCGGGGTTTGCGGATCGCTCAGCAAAGTCTGCAATTGCGCCGCCGTGTGTGCAGCCTCCGGCATCCGGTATAGTTCGCTCCAGAAGACCAGGTTGGTTAACTGACTTTGCAACTCGGGACGCCCTGCCAGGGGCTGCTTCTCCTGCAGTGCGCTCAGCAAGCGGGCGCTGACCTGCGAAACAAACTGCTGGAAAGCGGCTTGCCGTACTTCGGCGCTCCGGAGGGGGAGGGCCGGTTCTTCTTTCAGGAGGCCCTGTTCAAGTTCGCCTTGCCGGGCGTCAATTGCCGCCAGGATGTCCGCCTGATCATTTTGAATCACTGCATCAACATATTTGGGCATCAGCGCAAGCAATTGCCGGACCAGCGAGCGTTCCTGCTGGTTCGGAGCTTTACCGGCGGCAGGCAGGCTGTTTACAATCTCTTTTAATTGGTCGGCAATTTGTTCCACACGGGGATAGGCGTGGATCTGCCCCAGGTCTTTAAGCATTTTCAGACTTTCATTAAGCTGATGAAGCACGGCTTTATCAGCCGGGTTTTGCTCCATTTTTTCCAATGCTTCCAGGATTTCCTGGTTATATGATTCAATTTCGGAGACCACATAGTCTCGCAGGAACTGACGGCGCTCCTGCTCTTCCTCGCTCAATTCGCCGCCGCTTTGTTTTTCCCGGAAACGGGTTAATTCCTCCATTGCTTCTTCGGTCTCGGAGAAGTTGATGGCCGGTTCCGGTTCCGGCGCCGGTGTTTCGGCTTCGGCGGCGTCGAAAAGGGCTTCCATGGGAACCTCTTCGGAATCCGCTGCCGCCGGTGCAAACAGTTCTTCCAGCTGGGAGCGCTGATCCAGGTAGAGGCTGCGGAAGGCCTCCATCCACCGGCTTAAATTTGTCTCGAAATTAGCCAGAAAGGCCTCGGAATCCTGCCGGGCCGCTGCCGGCGACAATTGTTGCGTTAAGGCGGACAACTGCGCGGCCGGCGTTCCTTCCCGGGCCAGCCCGGCCGCCAATTGCTCATCCGCCCAAAGGCGGCGGGCATAGTCGACAAAGGTATCCGGGTCAGGCAGGGCGACGTCCATGCTCTGCTCGCTCAAGACGCTTTCAAAGCGGCGGCGGCAGTATGCCGCTAAGTCCAGGACTTCCGCATCGGCGTCGGTTTCCGGCGGCGTTTCAGCGGCGCTGATCTGCTCGGGTTCGCTGTCGGCAAATATGGCCGAATTAAACAGCGATCGCCACTCTTCGCTTTGGAGATACACTTGAAAAATTTCCAGAAAATCATCGGCGTCGCTGTCGACCCGTTCCATTGCGCCATCCGGGGTGGTGTTCCGGAGGTGATCCAGCAAGTCGGAAAAGAAAATGGCCAGATCGCTGGTGCTCTGGATACCGGCCAGTTTTTCGATGCTGGATTGGGCGTCGTCCTCTTTTCTTAAAAAGCCCAATAGTCTTTGCAGCGGCTCCAGGTGCTCCGGTGCATATTTCCCGGGGCTTTTTTCCTCGATTCTGGTCAGCAACTGATTATAATAGAATGTCTCAAAACTGACAGCCATATTCGCGTTCATAGCATGCCCTATTCATTTGGTCAATAGTTAAAGCTTCACTTTATGATTGGTGATGTATCAGATAAAGGTATACCCGCCGCTTTGTTTATGGCAAAAACGGTAACGCTATACACGCGCGCTTTAAGAGACA
>JAJRYW010000201.1 GCA_024275555.1 Calditrichota bacterium
CTACTGTCCGCACCACCCGGAGTATGGGCCGCCGGAGTACCGGCAGCGCTGCCAGTGCCGCAAACCGGCGCCGGGGCTGTTCCGGCAAGCCGCCCGGGACCACCGGATTCACCTGGCCGCTTCCTGGATTATCGGGGATAAGTTCAGCGATGTGGAGGCGGGCAAGCGGTTGGGCATGAGGGCTGTGCTGGTGCTTACCGGGGCGGGACGGGAGCATCTCCGCCGATTCGGCGACAACCCCGATTATCCCCAGCCGGATTATATTGCCGAGGATATTGCCGGAGCCGCCCGGCTTATTCCGGCGCTGCCGGAGGATCATTCCGACCAGGATGCGTCCACATCGGCTTCCTGAGCCTGGCGGGAAGGCTGCGCCGGCGCCTGATCGCTCACCGCCCGCACATAAAGCTCATTCCCGGCAGGGTCGCCGCTGCTGCAATCGCCCAGGTCGAACCCCACCATCCAGACCAGGTTTTCTTCGTCGCAGTCGGCCGTCCAGATGGCATTTATGTGCTGATCAAAAAGCGGATGAATAAAGCCGTTGCTGTTCCCGGCGTTTGGCCGCAGCAGGCTCAACGCCTCTTCCAGGGTCGGCAGACGCCAGGAGGAGACGCCGCCAAAACCGGACTCATTCAAATCCATCAAATAGTTTTCCACCCGGGAAAAGTGCATTGGAGAATTTGATCCCCCTTTTTGCCAATACAAACCGGTGATGTTGTCGTAAACGACCTCGGGCGCCTCCGGCGGGAGGGGACGATAACAGGCCGGCAAGCCGGTTCCGCTGCTATGCCATTTTGATTCGAAAAAATGATAGCGTTCCAGGATACTCCCGATTTCTTCCCGTTTGACCACGGTCGCCCGGGAGCGCAGCTTCAGGACCGGTTCAAACCGGAAGGACTCCAGCCGGGACAAATCTCCCCGGATAATCTGCTGATCCACCTTCCCTTGCTCGGCAAAGATGTCGCTGAGAATTTCCAGGGCAAAACGCTTCATCACCTCGGTCCAGGGCATGGAGCCGGGGGGCAGAGTTTTGTCGGCCCGGAAACGTTTCATTAAATAGTACTCGAAAAAGGTGAAATGAGCAAAGCTGTAGTTGCCGGCCTTGTCGCAATAAAGAAAAGCCTCCGGGCCCAATTTCCATTTATTCAGCGGGGTAAACAGGCGGGGCTGGCGAGCGATAAGCTGCTCGACCTCTTCTTCGGGGAGGAAAAAACTTTCGCGGTTGGCGACGCCGCGGTAGATCGTCGCAGCCAGTTCTTCCAGGAAGGCCGAGAGCGCCGCTTCATCAACCCACCAACTGCACTTGCCAAGCCAATGATGTTCCAGGATTTGGTAGCATTGAAACATGGAGTGCTTTTCCGGGGGGTGTTCCAGGAAAGCAACGCTGCGGCTAAGCAAGAAGGGGTATTTAAACCATTCCGGATTCCGTTTCCGCCATTCCCGGATTTTGCGTCGATTTGCCGGACGTCCGACGCCGGCGCGCCGGGCAATAATACGCCGGGTCTGCTCCGGGTCCGGCGCCGGAAGCCGCAGCACATCAAACCGGAATACCCGGGAGCCGTCCGACGCCGGGGCGGTGATAATAAAACTGTCCTCCCCGGGGGCGTTCAACAGCTTTTCCGGCATAAAAGCGGGGCGGCAGGTGAAGATAACCTGCCGGAAGCGGGCGCAACGCGCCATCAAATAGGCCAGGCGGTTTTGAACGGATTGGAAGGCCTGCCAATCTTCATTTAAGCCGTCCAAAATAAGCACGGTTTCCGAGGGGTTGGGAATGTTCGCCAGGCGCTCCTCAACTTCGGGGCTGTTTAAAAACAGCAATTTGGGATGATAGGGAAGGCGTTTTCTCCGGCGCAGGTAAAGATAATAGTGTACGGCAAAAGCGCTCTTTCCGCTGCCGGCCTCGCCGAGCAGCAGGATAGGATTTGTGGCCGCGCCCCGGGCCAGGCGCTCTTCCAGCCATTCAAACAAATCGCCGGGCGGGACCACCGAGTAGTCGGTTCCGGCAGGAATAGGAGCACGGGTATAGTCGCGCAGCCAATCCTGAAAACGCGCTTTGGCGAACATTTCCGGGGGCAGGTCGCGTTCCAACAGCCGTAGACGATACCACCGCTGTAATTGAGGCCAAAACAAACCGATCACAAACAGCACAAAACCCAACAACGCCAGAAAGTGGAATACCTGCCACTGGGAAGGATGCAGAAAAGATACCAACAGCTTGAGGAATGCTTTGCTCATTGCCGCTCTACCGAATTTTTAAACCCCTGAATCATTTATACGAAGACGGAACCCATTGGGCTGTTGTGGCAGTTAAAAATAAAGATACGTTTTCCCGGGCCGATAAGCAATTGAGTTTCTTTCTCCCGAATCGTATTTTATCATAGTTCCGGAAATGGCGCACGGGAAAAACTTCTGCCTGTTTTTTTACAGAAAGCGGGTATCCAGGGATCATTTTAAAAAGCAGGAGGGAACCGGCAGTGTTTGACCGCCCGGGATTTAGCGAATGTGCGACGTTCTACCACCACTACCTGCGCCAGGCGCCGGAGGGCAACATCATTACCTTTCTGGAGAAGCAACTTGAGCGGGCGCTCACTTTATTCGAAACCATTGATGAGGAGCAGGCCGGCTTCCGCTACCAGCCCGGTAAATGGAGCATTAAAGAAGTGCTGGGGCATCTGACCGATACAGAGCGGGTTTTTGCCTACCGGGCGCTCTGCTTTGCCCGCCGCGACCCGCAGCCGCTGCCGGGAATGGAGCAGGATGATTATGTCTTGCAGGCCAACTTTAACGAACGCTCCTGGACAGATTTGGTGGAAGAGTTTAATTACCTGCGCCGCAGCAATTTAGTCCTGTTTAAAAGCTTCGACCCGTCCCTGGCCAGGGTAGTCGGAACGGCCAGCGGGGTCCCCTTTACCCTGCGCGCTTTAATTTACATTATCGCCGGGCATACCGAGCATCACCTCAAGATTCTCGGGGAGCGCTACCTGAGTTAAGCAGCGCAGCAACAATCATCAGAAAAGAAGAGAGGCTTCTTCAACTAAACGATGATTATTTGCTCGCCGGAACAGTGCGGCAGGATGATTATAAAAGGCAATTTGTTATGCAATAAAACCAGCGAGGCAATCATGGAAATCAATCCTTTCAACCAGCCCGGGCCGGAATTAGGCAATCAGTATCTGGAAGACCGGGTTCTACGTTCCTACCTCAGACGGGCGCTCCCGGCGGATATTTTGGAGGCCGTCGAAGCAGACCTCCTGGAAATGGGAGAGTTGAGCGGCAACGAACTGTATCAATTGCAATTAAACGATCGGTTAAACTAACCGCGCCTTATCCAGTGGAGCCCCTGGGGGGAGCGGATCGATGAAATCGAGCTCAGCCCGCTTTGGAAACGGGCCGAACGGATTTCCGCGGAAAAGGGCCTGACGGCGATTCCTTACGAGAAAGCCTACGGCCGGTTTTCGCGCATCGTCCAGTTTGCCCTGGTGTATTTATTTCATCCTTCTTCGGATGTTTACACCTGCCCCCTGGCCATGAGCGACGGGGCCGCCAAGACCTTGCTGCGTTCCGGCAATACGGCGCTCATCGAGCGCGCCCTGCCTCATCTGACAACCCGCGACCCCCGGCGGTTTTGGACCAGCGGACAGTGGATGACCGAATCGACCGGCGGTTCGGACGTCGGTTCCTCGGAGACCATTGCCCGCAAAGACGAGGCGGGCCAATGGCGTTTATATGGCCGGAAATGGTTTGCCTCGGCAGCCACTTCGCAAATGACCTTAACCCTGGCGCGACCGGAGGGCAATCCTCCCGGCGGAAAAGGCCTGGCCTTATTTTACCTGGAAACCCGAAACGACCGGGGCGCTCTGAACCGGATTAAAATGTTACGGCTGAAGGATAAGCTGGGCACCCGGAAAGTGCCAACCGCAGAATTGATGCTGGAAGGGACCCCGGCGCAACTGGTCTATGGCCCGGATAACGGGGTGCATAACATCATTCCCATGCTGCATATCACCCGCACCTGGAACAGTGTTACCAGCGTGGCGGCCATGCGCCGGGGAATTGCCCTGGCCCGGGACTATGCCGCCAAACGCAGCGCCTTCGGGGCCCCGCTTTCTCAGCAGCCTCTGCACCTGGACACCCTGGCTGCTCTCCAGGCGGAGTTCGAGGCCGCTTTTCACCTTTCCTTCTACCTGATTGAATTGCTGGGCCGGGATGAAGCCGGCGAACTCAGTGAGTCGGAAACCGCGCTGCTGCGGATGCTTACTTCCGTGGTCAAACTGACCACCGGCCGGGCGGTGACGCCGGCTATCTCCGAGGTGCTGGAAGCCATCGGCGGAGCCGGATATGTGGAAGACACCGGCCTGCCCTTATTGCTGCGGGACAGCCAGGTTTTCCCGATTTGGGAGGGAACCACTAACGTGCTTTCCCTGGATACGCTTAAGGCGCTCCGGGAACCGGCCGCGATCATCGCCTTGCAGGAGCGCTTTGCTAAAGCAAGGGAATCCCAGAAAATAGCGCCGCTACAGGCTTTGGGGAAACAGGCTGACCAGGCCCTGGCAAGCGCCGTCGCCTGGCTGAACAACGCCAAAGAGGACGCGGCTCTCCAGGCCGGGGCAAGAGGGCTGGCCCTGACGCTGGGGCGGAGCCTGGCCCTGGCCTTGCTGGCGGAACACGCCCAATGGGCCATCGATCATGAGCAGGATCGTCGTCCCCTGGCGGCGGCGCAACGATTTGCTGCTTCCGGGATTCGTTTTATCCGCGATGCCGATCTATCCCAAAATCAAGCCCTGGCTAATGATACACCCCTGAATTAATGTTTGGCAACCCGGATCATTCAATTCCCGTTTCCTTCTCGTTCCAGGCTCATGCCTGGAACGCTCTTTTCAATAAAAGCTCCGCTTTCCCACCACCAGCATTATATTGGTTAAAAGCAGTATGATTGTGTCCCAACGGGTATATGTTGACCTCGAACGGGCAAAAAAGCAGTGTTCCAGGCCGGAGCCTGGAACGAGGTTAGGTCTTGTTTTGGGACGGGTTATAGTTTAAAAGCAGAGCTTTATATGAGAGTGGCGTTCCAAGCAAGAGCTTGGAACGAGGGGGATAAACTATATTCGCGGATTAATTCACGCCTCTATAAAAAAGCAGAGCTTTATATGAGAGGAGCGTTCCAAGCAGGAGCTTGGAACGAGGGGGATAATCAATAATGATTTCGGTTTTACATCTTTTTTCTCAGTTATAGACCCGTGAATTAGTATGAAAATGAAATTGTTTAAATATGATGAACGAGTTTTCCATGAAATTTCCCCACCCCGGCCCTCCCCGAAATCGGGGAGGGAGGCCGGTTTCCCCCCGATTTCGGGCTTCGTCGTGAGCTCAGCCGAACGGAGGATTAAGGGGGGATATTACTATTGCATGAAGGCAACTACACAAATACATTGCATTTTTTCGGAAACTAATTCACGTCTCAATAATATATCGCGTCAATAAAGCAGCCGGCGTTTGCAAGAAAACGAACAGGCGATCACAGAAATTGAACGTTGAGAAGCCGAGGATTTTTTCGTACAATAGCCTTCCGATTAACGAAAGGAAGATATGCGCAGCGAAGAACGTCCTGAGATTCCCGTACCGATTAAGATACTGACTCCTTCGGAATATTTGCATCCGCCGGTAAAACATCGCTATTGGCTGCACCTGCTGCTCTTTGTGCTGACGGTTTTATCCACCATGATGGTGGGCGCCAGCCTGGTGGGAGTAGATTTTGGAGCGATTTTAGGGCAACCTTCTTTGCTATGGGCCGGCGCACCGTATTCCTTCGCCCTGCTGGCCATCCTCACTTGCCACGAGATGGGACACTACCTGGCAGCGAAACATCATAACATTCGGGTAACCCTGCCGTTTTACATCCCTTTGCCGATTCCCTATATTTTTCACTTCGGCACCATGGGCGCTTTCATCCGCATTAAATCGCCCATCCCCAACCGCCGTGCGCTGATGGATGTGGCGGTGGCCGGGCCGATTGCCGGCTTTATCGTCAGCCTGGCCTTTCTGTTCTACGGCTACCTGACCTTGCCGGATTTACCGGGCATCATCGCCCAGGTAGAGAAAATCCATCCCTGGCAAACCGTACCCACCGGGGATGCGCTCACCTTCGGCGAATCGCTGCTCTTTTATTTTTTCAATCATGTCGTAGCCCCCTACCCGCTGCCGGTAAATTTTATGAGCGAGGTGTATCACTTTCCTTTCCTCTGCGCGGGCTGGATCGGGCTGCTGATCACCGCTATCAATCTTATCCCCATCGGCCAGTTGGACGGCGGTCATACTATTTACGCGCTCTTCGGGCCCCGCGCGGTACGGGTCAGCAAAATTGCTTATGGGATGATCGGGGTGCTAACCGCCTTTCTGATCTGGCAATTCCAGGCCAACGGCGGACAATGGATTCTGTGGATGATCATCCTGGCCCTGATCGGCCTGCGCCATCCGCCCACCTTGAATGATGAACTGGAGATTCATCCTTCTCAGCGTTATCTGGGCTGGATATGTATTTTGATCTTTTTCCTCTGTTTCATCCCTTTACCGATCTATTTTGCCTGATCACAAGGATAAGCTATGATTCTCTGGACCATTGCCCTTACGCTGAGCCTCATTTTTCTGTTTCTGCTGGTGCTGATGGTGCTCCGTAAAACCCAGTTCGATGCCATTCATCAAAATTTTCTGGATTTGGAAGATGAATTCGGGGGCAAGGTAATCCGGCACGGATTTGCCACACGGCCCAGGTACCTGGGGGAATACCGGGGCCGCCAGACAACCGTTTCCATCACCACCGAAAAAACGGAGAAAGGCCAGCGGCTTTATTACCTGGCCATTACCATGAACGCTTCCTCGGCGGTAAATTTCACCATCATGTCCACCGAATGGCTGGAACGCAGCGAGGCAACGCCCAACCAGGAGGCTTCTACCATCGCCTTGCTGGAGGGGCAATACCTCCTGCAAACCCCCCAACCGGCCCAGTTGAAAAAATTAAATCCGAAGCAGATCGAAGCGGATATCCGGGCGCTGCACCCCTTTGCCTATATCCTGATGGCCGGCAATGATCTGATGCTGGAACGTATTTCTCAGCATATTGTCAATGACACCAAAGCCGAACCGATCAAAGCGCTTTTTGAGGGACTTTACCAGCTTCAAAGCCGCTTAACTATTGCCGGGAAGTAAATCGAATCCTCTGTGATCACTCCGAAACCCGGCCGGCCTTCCTGCTCCTGCGGGGAAACATGGCAAACAAAATTGCGGAAAGGATTAATATCGCCCCGGGATAAAAGTACAGTTCCGGGGTCTCCGAGAAAAACAGGTAGGCCATCAGCGAGGCCAGGACCGGTTCCCCGATAGCGGCCAAATTGACTTTATAGGTTTCGATCCGCCGGGCCGCCCAATTAAACAGCGAATGGCCGATTCCGGTGGGAATGACGGCCAGCAGGAACATAATCAGGTGGATTTTGAGCGGATAACGAAAGAGTTCTACGCCGGCGATGAGACAGAAGAACAGCATCAGCAGGGCGGCCAGGCTGTAAACCCGGGTGATGTAGCTGAACAAGCCGATTTTACCGCGTGCATGACGGGCAACCAGCAGGTAGAAGGTCATAAACAGCGCCGAGGCCAGCGCCAGCAGATCGCCGGTAAAGCGGGTTGTACCGTCCGATGAACCTCCCCCGGCGATCAGGGCCACGCCCGCCAGGGCTAATAGCACCGCCAGGTAAGCGCGCCGGTCGCCCCGCTCGCCGATTAACACCGGGCCAAGCAGCAAGGTAAACACGGGTTGGGTGCTGTAGAGCATCAGCGAATGGGCAATGCTGGTGAATTGCAGCGAGGCAATCCAGGCAGCGAAGTGCAGCGCCAGCCATAATCCCGCGCTGAGGATGATCAGGTTGTCTTTCAGCGTGCGGGGCGCGCCGCCGGGATTGCCCTGATCTTTGGGGAGGAAGAAGACCGCAAAGATCAAAGCCGACCAGAACAGGCGATAGAGAGCCAGCGCCAATGCCGGCGTGCCCCCGGCCCAGCGCACCAGGATGGAAGCCCAGGAAACCGCCAGCACCGCCCCGGCTAATCCAACATAAGTGGTTGTGGATGGTTTCATCAGCCGCGCCTCTCCACACCGCGTTTTGCAACTTGCGTCATTTCCGCTATTTTACTATTTTGATTTATCATGACGAAAATAAATGACACTTCATTTTATCAGGATAAGGAGGAAAATTATGTCCGGCAAGACCTTTAATGAAACCGCCATGGAAATGCTCAAAATTTATTTTTCCTGTCATCCCAACAGACTTCCGGAGGATGCCGATAAGGCCTTTAAAGAGATGTCGCGGCTCTATTCCGATTTTAAGGGCAAGCTGATTGATCAGGGTATGAAGCGCAACGAAGATTTTTTCAGCGATAAATTCTAAGTGCGCCGGCCAATATGAGCAACTCTGCCATCCCGCCGGCAAGCCCGGCCCGGCGGGAACTTACCCCGGATCAAAAAAGGGCCCTGGCCACCGATTGCAATGTTTCCGTAACGGCGGGGGCCGGTTCCGGCAAAACCACTATTTTAGTGGAGCGCTACCTGAAGCTGGTGGTCGAAGAAGGGGCCGATGTCCGGCAAGTCTTGGCCATCACCTTTACCGAGAAGGCTGCGGCGGAGATGCTGGAACGGCTCTCGCGGATGATATCGGTGCGCCTGAAACTGCCCGAGTATCAGCACCAGCGCCGCAAACTGCTCTCGCTGCGGGAGCGGCTCAGCTCGGCTCAAATCTCCACCATCCACTCCTTCTGCTCCCGGCTGCTGCGCGAGTTTGCCGTCGCCGCCGGGATTGATCCGGATTTCAATATCATCTCGGATTACCAGTACCAGCTTCTGATCGACGAAACCCTCAATGAACTTTTTTCCCAATTGGATAAAGGGCGCTACCAGGATGTATTCCCCCGGGAAGAAGCCCTGGCGCTCTTCCGCCAGGTTCCGCCGCAGGATGTGCGGGCCATGCTGAACGCGCTTTTGCAGACGCCGCACCTGGCCGAACAGATCGGCAAGCAAATGGGTGAAGGGGATGAGGCGGTAATCATGGCCGCCCTGCGGGAGCAATTACTGGCCCTGCTCAATCAATGGGTCGAGCCGGCCATGCTTTTGCTGAAAGCGCCTCCGCTTATTCAGCAAATTGCCCGGGCGTCTATCCCAAAAACGAAGTTGAAGGAAAAAGGCCAGTCCTTTTTTGAGCGCCTGGACGATCTGCCGCAGCGCCTTCAGGATTCCGAGCGGCAACCGGAACAATGGCAGGCCCTGATCGACATCGCCCTGCTGTTGGTCAACAAAGAGGGTCAGCCGCTGAAGAATTTTAGCGGGCTGGGCTTAAAAGCCGATCTGAAAGAAATCTACCCGGTATTATTCGAACTGTCGGAGTTGCTTCATCCCCTGGCAACGTTTGCCCGCGAGTGCGTTGCCGCCGCGCCGGGGGAGACCGACCGCTACTGCCTGGCGGCTGTAAAACAGGTCTGGCAGTTGTACCAGATCACGGAAAAGCTGTTCCGAAGCAAAAAAGAGGAGCGGGGTTTCCTGGATTTTGAGGATTTGCAAATACTGGCCCTGCGGCTTATCCGCGATCATGAGGAAGTGCGCCGAACGCTTACCGAGCGCTATCGCTTTATTATGGTGGATGAGTTTCAGGACACCAACGATCTCCAGTGGGAGCTGATCGAACGAATCGGCAAAAAGGGGGACGATTTACAAGATCACAAGTATTTTGTGGTCGGCGATCCCAAGCAATCCATCTACGGCTTTCGCAACGCCGATGTGCGGGTGTTCCAGTCAGTTAAGCAGCGTTTTGCCGGGGCGGCCCACGGGGCCGAGTATCATGGCGAGGTGGTGCTCAGCGAGAGTTTCCGTTTCCTGCCGGAATTGAATCACTTTATAAACTATGTTTTTGAACGGATTATGGGTGAGAATCCTGCCAATGAATTTGAAGTCCCCTACGAACACCTGCGCACCCGCCGCGATACTTCCGGCCCGGCTCATATCGAATTAGCCTTGCTGAATAAAGAGGAATTGGCTGCGTCGGGAACATCGCAGGAGGACTACCTGTGCCGGCGGATCAGCACACTTTTGGAAGAAAACGTTCGCCCGGGGGACATCGCGGTTCTCATCCCCGGCCGCACGCGCTTAACCAATTTAGAAGCGGCAATGCGCCAATACTCGATCCCCTTCAAAACCATTGGGGGAATCGGGTTTTACCGGCGGCAGGAGGTCTTCGATGTCTATCACCTGCTCCGTTTTTTGGATGATCCCAACGACGACCTGGCCCTGGTTGCCTTGCTGCGTTCCCAGTTTGCCGGCGTCTCGGATGCGGCGCTTTATCATCTGGCGTTGCAGCGCCGCCGCGAAGAAAGTTATCGCCAAACCCTGGCGCGCCTGGGTAATTTCGAAAATTTTCCCAAGGAGGATCGGGCTCTGCTGCGCTTGTTCCGCCAGCAACTGTCCCGCTGGTTGGCCCGGCGGGACCGGCTCTCCCTGGCAAAACTGCTTCAGGAAATTTTGGATGATTCACTCTATCGCGCTGCGGCAGCGGCGGATTGGAACGGGGAGCAGTTGCTGGCCAACCTGGATAAAATTGTGGAGATGGTGCGCGATTTTGAGCAAGCCGGCTTCACCGCCCTGGGCGATTTTATCGATCGTCTGCATGAGCTGATCGTACGTGATCCCCGCGAAGGCGAAGCCCAGGTCGCCCTGGAAGATGCGGGAACGGTCAAGATAATGACCATCCACCAGGCCAAGGGTTTGGAGTTTCCGATTGTCTTCTGCCCCTATTTGGAAAACACCCCCCGCTCCTCCCGCAAAAAACACCGCCTGGATATGGATGGTTGGCTGGCCTGTAAACTGCGCGACCCGGCGGATCGCTTCCGGGAAAAAAAACCATTTCTGTATCATTGGATCAGTTACCGGAATCGCATTAAAGAAGCAGCGGAACGTAAACGGTTACTCTATGTGGCGATCACCCGGGCCCGGGACCAAATCTATTTAGCGGGCGCTTATAAAAATGATCTGGACCGCCGGCCGAACGCGCTCTCCTGGCTGGCGGAAGCGCTCCAATTGGACCCCGGCAATCCGCAGCCCGGCCCATTGTCCCTGGGAACAGAATGCCAGGTAGAAGTGGTTTGGGAAATGCCCGACGACCGGCGTCGAACTCTTCAGCGCAGTTCGTTGGAGAGCAGCGTTGCCCGGCTGTCATCCATCGTAGACGATCCGCCCCGGGTAACCCGGCTGCCCATCGAGCTGCAAGCCGTTCAGGATTTCCCCGGCGGCGTTGCCTTCTCCGCCACCCAGTTGATGACCTTCGAACGCAGTGAGGAAGAATACTTCCGCCGCTACCACCTGGGCTTTTTTGAAAGCGATTACGAGTTCATCAAACATTTATCCGGCGAGGATAACCGGGCTTTGTTGAAGGGCAAAATTGTACACCTGATTTTAGAAAACGGACTTCCTCAACATCCGGCCCAATTGGAGGACGCCCTGGAACAAGCCTTCTTCCGGTACGAGATTTTTGATCCGGATGAGCAAGAGACGCTTCGTATAGAGATTCCCGGCCTGTTGGAAAAGTTTAAAAACAGCAACACGGCCAAACGGGTGTTCTCCGCCCCGGAATGGCGCTCGGAGCTTAGTTTAACCATGTCTTTGGGAGAAGATTTTTTTACCGGCGCGCTGGATCGGGTATTTCGGAACGCCGGGGGACTTTGGGAAGTGATCGATTACAAAACCAATAACATCTCCCCAGGCCAGGTGGAAAAGACCGCACAGAAATACCGGCTGCAAATGCAGTCTTACGCCCTGTTGACAGCCCAGCTTTTTCCGGGACAATCCGGCTACCCGGTCAGCCTCTATTTTCTCAAGCCCGGCGAATTGTACACCCACTGCTATACACCGGAAGAAATTGACCGGATACGCGCCTATCTTCTCGAACTGATTGATCGGATTAAACAATACTATCCCTTCCCGGGCGGCAATACACCCAGCCCGCCGGACAGGTCGTAAACAACCCCAAATTCATTGTAACTGTTCAGGTGTTATTGCCAAAGACAAATAATTCCCCTGCCAACCCCAATGCCAACCCCGACGGAGTCCTGCCACAACGTGGCGCCGTTGGCATTGGAGCGGCGCCGCGCCGGGAGATGTCTGAAAAAGTGTCGTTTATTCAATGCTGCTTACTTACCTGTTTCGGAGGCGCGAGCGCCGGCTGTTGATCTTTGAAAAATTAATTGGGCCATTTTATTGCTACTGGTAGGCGCCCCGATACATGAAAGGCGCCTTAACCTTAATCTGCTTTTCGGGGCAGCCGATAAACTCCCTCCAGAGTGAAGGAGGGGACCGATTTGCGAAGTGTTCAGCGAGCAAATCAGGGGTGGTTAACGCTGCTCTGGATTCCTTTCAGCGGCACTCAACCACCCCTTTGCATCCTACCTGCGCCTTTGTGGACAACAATCATCCGGCTGAGGGGGCGCTCTACTTTCCGATGGTGAGCCGAACCCCCTCGGAATGCGCGGCAAACTCCGGCGCGTACATACACTGGATGGTGGTGATGCCGTTGGAAAAATCTCCCTTATGGGCCGCCCGCAGCGGATATTCAAACACATAGTTTCCCTTGGGCAGCCAGGCAAAGAAAAAGTGGGTGGCTGCATCGCGGGTGCTTTGGTAATAGCCCAGCCCGCCCTGGTAGCGGTACTGCGAGAGCACATCCACCGGCTCCAACCCGGAAGAGCGCATATCCTTCATGTGCACATATTCCAGGTGACGATCCACCTCCAGTTCGATGCGCACTTTCAGCAAGTCGCCGGGTTTCAGGTGCACGTCGGAGGCGACCTCTTCCAGCACCGGCCCGCGGTCGCTATCCCTTTCCACAAACAATCTTTTACGCAATTTCATGGGGCTTTGATGGGCCCGGATTTTATCCAGTTGCTCGAAGTACTGCCAGTACAGCGCCCCCCAGGCCACCCCGTCCTGCTTCCGTTTAACGGTTACCCGGCCCATCTGCGGCTGAATTTCATCCTTATCCCAACTCACCCGGAAATATCCGCTGCCGGCCTCTTTTTGATCTTGCTCCAGCTCCCGTGAATCGATGGTCTGGTCGCCCAGGGTGATCTGCACCTCCGGCTCCTGTGACAACCAATCGCCCCCCCGGAGCAGCAGGGCGTAGCAAGCCTCCGCGGTGGCCCGGGTGGTCTTCCAATCCTGGGTTTGTTTCTGCTTCAGCAGCCAGACCTTCAGCGCTTCCACCGTTTCCCGGTCGCCGGCGACATCCTCGAACAGTTCAATCATCAGCGCCTGGGTTTCGATGGGGGCCTGGTACCAGAAATAGCCGCCCGCTTCTTTCCAATACATGCCGAACTCATCGGAATAGAGCGCATGTTCCCGCAGGGAGCGGATGATTTTGGCCGGGGTCGCCTCGTCGCCGAGACGATGCAGCGCTAAGGCGATCATCCCCTGCAGATATCTATTATAGGAAAGCCAGTACTCACGGGCCTGCTTTTGCCAAAAATCGAAAGCGACTTGATGGGCCGGTTGTAGGGGAAGCTCCCGGAAAAAGCTACGCGCATAAAGATACTGGATGATGACACGGCTCAGATGTGGTTTTTCCAGGTCTGCCTTGTGCTCCAGGAGGCGCTGGTAATCCTCCTCCATCTGCCTGTCCAGGTAGTTGACGGCCCGGTGCAGCGCGTCCTGGAGCGGCAATGCGCCCCGCTTAGGGGTAATTCCCAGGCGGCGCAGGCGGCCTATCCCGGAGACAATGTAGGTGGTGATGTAGCGGTCCGCATCTCCGCCGGCAAACCAGGGCCAACCGCCGTCGGGCAATTGCTGTTTTTGCAGCTTCCGCAGGGCCAGCGCCTGCTCCCCGGCCATCTTGTTCAGGTCAAACAGAAGCCCGATGCGCTTCTTGCGTTCCGCCTCATCTTTGGCCTGGAGCACCCAGGGCGTCTCTTCCAGGAGCAGCGACTTCAGATCCGGATTTTTGGCCAGGTTGGAAATCAGCACGTCTTTCTCTTTCCAATTGCGGAAGACCCGCCGGATGGCCGGGTTGGCGTTGGCGATATGCGCAGCCAGGCTGTTGGCGTAATAGCGGTTGAAAACCTGTTCGGAGCATTCGTAGGGAAACTCCATCAGGTAGGGCAGCGCCTGCACTGCGTACCAGGCCGGGTTGCCGGTAAACTCCAGGGTCAGCCGGTAATGCCGCAGCGTTTTGGATTTGCCGGAATTGATCAGGCTTTCCAGGCGAAACTGTTTCTCCCCGGCTTTGCGGATGGGCAGGGGCAGCGTCTCGGTGACCAGGGTGCGGTTGGTGAGCACCGGCAGGGCGTTCTCCTCGCCGTCGCTCACATTGCCGGCTTGAGCGACGACCCGGTAGACAACCGCCGAGAGGCCCTCCGGAACCGACAAATCCCAGGAAACCACCGTGTTTGATCCGCCCTCAATCCGGAACGGTTGACCGGCCGGGGTATGTTTGAACAACTCATCAACCGGCTGCATGGTCAGGGCGTCGAAGAGTTGCAGCGAGGCCCGGCCGGCCAGGAGGCTGTCTGTGAGATTGTCGATCTTAGCCGTAAAAGTGATCCGGTCGTTTTCCCGCAGAAAGCGCGGCGCGTGCGGGGTCACCATCAGCGATTTTTGGGTAACCACGCTGGTGTCGGCAAAAGCGTATTTGAGATCGGGCGTGTGGGCAAAGGTCATCAGCTTCCAGCGGGTCAGCGCTTCCGGCATGGTAAAGGAGAGGATGATTTCGCCCTCCGGGTTGGTCTCCAGGTGGGGATAAAAAAAGGCGGTTTCGTTTAAATTGGAGCGCACCTTCACCCGCGAGAAATCGATGGGAGTCTGAGGCGGTTCGGCCGGCGGTTCTTGGGCGGCGGTGTTTCCCTGTCCCCGATCCGCCTCCGGAGGAGCAGCCATATTATAGGCGAGCGCCTGGACGCCCTCGGCGCTTTTTGAGGCCATCGTCTCTATGCCGGCGCCTTTTCTGCGCAGCGTGTTAACATCGAACCGGGGGTAAAAGCGGGGCGACCATTCTAAGCGGTCGTAGTGCTGGGCTTTACCGGGCTGGTAACGGTTCCAGTTTTTACCGGTAGCGGAGCGGAGCTTATAGCCGAAAGCGTAATCGTATTCCAGGGAGGGCGTCGCCGTACCGGGATAAAAGGGCAGCAAATCCGCCTGCCAGCGATGGGGGCGGAATGCTTCCAGGGAGGCGTCGAACATAGAGGCCAACATCTCTGCGGCGACCTTTTCCCCGCCCGGCCCGCGAATCTTGAGCTTCCAGGTCTCTTCCCGGCCGGGGGTCAATTTATCCCGGAAGGTTTCGTAGCTGATTTGCAGGCGCTTGTCCTCCCGGGGAACCTCAATCCGCCGGTTAACCTGGTAGACCCGCCCATATTTAACGAAAAAGATCGTGATTGCCAAACTGCCCCGGTATTCCTCCCGCACCGGAATGGCCAGCGTTTTCTTTTTCCCCCCGGTTTTAACCCATTGGGAATGAATCCGGCGGTCTTGATGATACACTTCCAGCAAAGCCCGCACGTTGGGCGCGGCGGAGCCCCAGAAAAGCTGGGCAATTTCACCCGGCTCCACGGTGGTTTTGGGAGCGGCGTTCCAAACCATGGCCCGGGCGGGGATGCCCGGCTCCTTGAGAGAGTACAGCTCAAAAAAGCGCACCAGGTTAATCGGTTTTCCAAACTTGTCCTGGCAGCTTACCACTACCTTGTATTTCCCCTGCTCCCAGTTGTCGATCCCGGGAAGGGAGAATTTTTGCACTTCCCCGGTGTCAAAGTGATATTCATACACAGCCGCCAGCGGGGTCCAGTTGTGGTAGTCGTTTTCATCCCGGTAGGCGTCGTGGGGAAAATCGCGATAGAATTCTTCCCGGCTCAGTAAAAACGTATCCGGAGTTTGCCAGAGCCGTTCCCGGAAAAGGCGTTCCGGCGTTTTCAACGGGTAGAAAGTGACCGTTCCCCGGGCGGCTTCAAACTCGCCGTTCAGGTTCTCGGTGGTCAGGGCTATCTGCGGCGGGGCTTCCCGGTTGATGCGCTCCGGGAGGGCTAAATTTACAGCAAGAGCCACGTACCCCACCTGAACATTGGTTTGGGCGCTGTGCGTCTCGCCGCTGATGTCGGCAACATCCACGCTGACCTGGTAATCGAACACCGGCAAATCTTTTTCCGGGATGCTCAAATCCGGCAGCGCCTTAAATTGGATGCGGAACTGCCCCTGCTCATCGGTCTCGGTAAATCCATTGGCAATTTCCATCTGTTCCGAGGAAAAGTCCGGCGCGCGCCAGGAGCGCCAGATGTACGGAAAGCGGGCCTGGCGAACCACCCGGTAGTGCACAATCGCGCGGCTTAAATTAGCCCCGGCGTAACTGGCCGCTTTGCCGGAGACCTCCACCGCATCGTTTAACCGGAAGCTGCCCGCCGCCGGATCAAAATTGACCTCAAAGGTGGGACGCTTGTACTCTTCGACCGAAAATGCGGCCTCGCCGTTTTCGTTGCGGATGCTCATCAGGCCGGTTAAGCCGGAAACGGGGATGATAAAGCTGCCCGAAAAACTGCCGTACCGGTTGCTGGCCAGTTTCAATTCGGAGATTTTCTGGCGATTCACATCGTAAAACGTCACCGTGGTTTGATAGTCGCTGACCACCTCGCTGCGCTTCTCCTGCTTTTTCACCACCAGGCCCTTGAAGTAGACCGTCTGGCCGGGACGGTAGATGGAGCGATCGGTGAAGAAGAAGGTGCGCACGACGGGGCGGGCTTCCCGGGCGACGCCCCGGGGGCGGAAATCGAAGTAGTCGTCCAAAAAAAGCCGGTCGTCTTTGTAGTGAAAATCCAGCCGGAAACGGTAGTAGCGTTCTTTGTGCGGAAAGGCGTCGATGACCATTTTGCCGGATTTGTCGCTGCGGAAACTCTCCCCGGGGATTTCGATATTGCGCCGTTTGCGGTTGTCGTATTTCTGAACCCACAGTTTTGCCCGCACATCACGGAGCGGGGTTCCTTCCTCGCGGTCTGCCAGGTAGAACACCGGCTGGGCCGGGTTTCCCTCTTCCCGCTCCACAAATCCGATCCGGGAAATCCAGGTTTTAGCGAAGGTCGCCGCCTGGGTGCTGCGCTGGAAGGTGGGATCGCTGCCCATCAGGATGGCGTAATAGCCCCGGGAAAGCTCCGGAAAACGGATTTCCGCACTGTGCCGGTGATAATCGCCGGGATCGGGCAGGTTCAACGACCACTCTTTCACCGGGGCTTTTGCGCGGAAATAGTTGATCCAGCGGTCCGTATCAAAACGCTGCTCTTCGCCAATCTCCTGTAAATCTTCCGGGGAGATGGCTACAATTTTAAAATAAACCCGGGATACATTTTGGAAGCTGATCAGCCCCGGGAAAGGCTGTTGAGGAAGGTTGACTTTTTCTATGGCCAGGGAGAGTTGCTTGGCCAGAATCTGGCTGATCAGCGAACGGCAGTTTTTCGCCCCGGGGCCTTCCGGAAACATCTTGATGGCCTCCCGGCAAATCTTCAGCGCTTTGGCGCGGTCCCAGCGGTAGCGTTCATCTACCCCGGGGAGGTATTTCCGGCTGCGTTCTTCATAGAAAGAAGCCAGGGCGTAATCCGCCAAAGTCGAGGCAGGATGCTTGCGGTATTGCTTCTGCAATCTTTCCAGGGCTTCCCGGTAGGCCTGCTCTTTTTCCGGATAGACCGAGTGCTCGTGAGCAAATTTCAGACGGCCCAGGTCCAGATCAATGAGCGCCGTCGGATCATCATCCCGGAGGTGAAAAGCGGTTAAGGCCTGGTAAATCCGCAGGGCCTTGTATTTCAGCGATAACTGATCCGGCGAATTAAAACGGTGTTGTACAAACTCCTCCGCAGCGGCAAAGACCGCCGGATCGTCCATCTGAAAGGCGGTTACCGGCAGGGTTAATCCGCTCTCCTGGTTGCCCAGGAAATCGACAGCCCGGTGCGCCAGCAAATCAAACAGCGTGGGGCGGTATAGGCGCGACTCCGGTTCGGCGACCAGAATCACCTCCCAATCGGCCAACGGAATCTTTTGCAGATCGGCCGCTTGCGACAGGGAAGCCTGGTACAGCGCCAGGGTCTTTTTCACAAACTGCCGGGCGTCCCAACTGCGGGGATCGGGGTCGTCGCTGCGGCTGAGCGGGGTGCGATCGAGAATCTTCCAACGGTTTTGCTGGTAATAGGCCCAGTAGGTTTCCGCCAGGGCCGACTGTAAGATCGCCCGGGCGGGAAACGGGGCAGACTCTATTTCCGCCTCCAGCCCCCGGATTTGTTTGATCAGCTCCTGCTCCTCAATCTGTGCCTTGAGGTGCAGTCTCCGGAAAACGGCTTTGACCAACTGCGGGTAGTTCCGAGCAGCCCGGGCTTGCCGGTAAATTTTATCCACTGCCTCCAGGGCCGACTTGGGAAGCCCCTCGCGAACCAGGGAATCAACCTGTTTCCATTCCTTTTCATAGTGCGATGCACCCATTTCTCCTCCCGGATATTCACCCTGGGCAAACATTAGCGTTGATGAACAGAACCAAATAAAACCTATGAACAGCATCAGCCAATTGGGCATGGCAATCCCCTCCGTTTACGAAAATCTGCATCCGGTTTGTCTATATTATAATAGTGAAATGCGGTATTGTTTGCAGTGTTCCCAATATCGCAAGCACAACCGGCAATCGCAAGGAGCCTTTAATCAAATCGACTTCCCTGCGCGGCGCTTTCAGACAGGGCTCCGCTTCAGGTTTCCGGTAAAGGGCCCCGGGGAGGGGCTTTCCCCGGCGCCGGGAGGATTATAGACCCGTGAATTAGTATGAGAATGAAATTGTTTGAATGTGATGAACGAATTTCCCATGAAATTTCCCCACCCCAGCCCTCCCCGAAATCGGGGAGGGAGGCCGGTTTCCCTCCCGGCCAGCCGGGAGGGATTA